>JBDLIK010000079.1:0-9758 GCA_039714895.1 Myxococcota bacterium
CGGCTTGCCCTTGCGGCGGGAATCGCTCTGATCTCGCTGGGTTTGGCGGGCGAGATCGCGAGGTTGGGAGAGCAAGCTGCAGGACCCTCGCGGATCCCCGCCGCGGCCGTCGCCATGTCGCTCCTGCTCATCGGACTCGCCGGTGCTGTGCTGGTCGCCGAGGGAGCCGCCGACCCCCTCGAGCGACTCGGCCTCCGGCGTGGCCAGCTGCGCCTTCCGGCGCTGGCGCTGCTCGTACTCGGGGTGCTCTTCGTCTCGTTCGCCGCCGACTCCTTCCTCCGGCTCGAGGGCCTTCGCGATCAGGGCACTCTCGCGAGGTTCGACCGGGCGGTCTCGAACGCGCGGGGACCGTCTCTGCTCATGGTCAGCCTGACCCTCGCCCTGGCACCCGCGCTGGCCGAGGAGATCTTCTTCCGCGGGCTCGTGCAGCGCGGCCTCGTCGCTCGCCTCGGCCCAGCCTTCGCGATCCCGCTGACCGCCCTCGCCTTCGCGGCGGTCCACGGGGACTGGACCCACGCCGCGGCGGCCTTCCCGCTCGGCCTCTACCTCGGTGTGGTCGCGCACCTGGCTGGGAGCATCCGGGCCTCGATCCTCTGCCACGCCGTCAACAACCTGAGCGCTGTCTGGGTGGGGGCGTTCGGGTGGCCCCAGGGCCGCGGCCTCTCGCTCCTCGGGGTGACGGCGCTTCTGGCGGGGTGCGCCGGTCTGCTGTGGCTGGCCTCGCGCCCGCGCTTTCTCAGTGCGCCGCCGTCAGGCTGACTGCCAGCTCGTGGCGGAGCTGTCCCCCCTGGGGAATCAAGGCCCCGGTCCGGTCGACCGACGAACTGCGGGGGCCTTCCCTACCCCCGGACGGGTCGAATCCGATGGACACGCAACCCTCGGTACTGCTGATCGACGACGGCGAGCTGGACGACATCCGTCTGCTGCTCGAGGAGATCGGCGCGGAGTACTCCGAGCTGCGGGGTGGCTGCATCCCCGACCGGGTCGATCCGCCCCGGGACCTGCTCATCACCACAGGCAGGCGAGCTCGCCTGGCGGAAGGCTGGCAGGCGCCGCTCGGCGATCAGCCCCGGCCGTCGAAGATTGCGGTGGTAACCGAGGACTCGACCACCGCTCGGCGAATGCTGCGCCTGATGGGCTTCGACTTCCTGATCCGCCGTCCGGTCCATCCTGAGGCCATCCGGTTGCTGCTCATGCGCTGCCTCTTCTCCGGTCTGGAGCGGCGCCGCCATCCGCGCAGCCCGGTCGGCTGCGTGGTTTCCTACCGCCATGGCCTGCGACGGAATACGGCCATCCTGTCGGAGATCTCACTGGAGGGGCTGCGATTGCTCTCCTCGCGCCCGCTCAGCGTAGGCACCGGCCTCACGCTGCGAGTGCCCGGCGAGCTGCTCGGCGGAACGAGCTTCTCCGTGCGCGCCGAGGTGGTCCGATGCGACGTGCGGCGCTCCTGCGGCGAACGCCGCGAGCTCGAGATCGCGCTCGCTCTCGATCCCGAGGACGCACAAGGGCTCCAGCACGTGGAGGAGCTGCTGTGGACGATCGCCTCCGGGCCGCCGAGCCTGTCGCAGGCGCCGTCGGAGCTGATGCCCGGCGGGGAGGGAGAAGCCCGAGAGCCCGCCGCGGCAACCGACCAGGGTTCGGACCCCGCTCCTCCCCAGGCCAGCGACCCGCAGCGGCAGTCCGTCGAGGATCCCCGGCCTCCGAGACGAAAGGTGCGATTCCCGCGCCGCCGCGGCGAGAGGCGTCGCCACCAGCGCGCGGACTTCTACCAGAAGGTCGTAGCGGATTCCGAGACCAACACGCGCATCCTGGTGGGGCGCGACCTGTCCAGCGGCGGCATGCGCGTCGACCCGGACGCCGAGCTCCACCCGGGTCAGCGTCTGCGTCTGGCCATCTACGGCTGGGCGGACGAGGCACCGCTCACGGTGGAGGCGCAGGTCTCGCGCAACGAGGGTCTCGAGGGCGTGGGCCTCGAGTTCGACATCTCCGATCCGTTGGTCTCCCAGCGACTCGAGCGGCTGGTCGGGTGCCTTCCCTCAGTGGAGTCCCTCCGCGACGAGGAGGTCGGCTCCGTGGGCACGGTCGTCTCCCGCGTGCTTCCCCCCGAGTAGGTGTGGGTCCGGTTCCGGGCCGCCCCCTAGTTTAGTTGTCCGCCGCGGCGGCCTTCTTGCGTGCGCGCCGGCGCTTGTGGCGCAGGTTGTGCTGATGACGCTTCCGCTTCTGCTTGTTCTTGCTGCGAGCCAAGGAGTCCTCCTCTCGGATTGCGAGGTCCGGGCGGAGTTGTAACACGAATCTCCTGCCGGGCGAGCCGCGGGCGGTGGCGGGGGCGAGAGGCTCAACCGGAGGCGATCAGGGTGGGCCGGGGCTCGGGCTCCGGCTGGGGATCCAGCCAGCGATCCGCCGCCTCCGGGTCGCATACGCCGCGCGGGCAGAAGACCCCCTTCAGCACCTCCGCGGCCACCTGGGAGGGGGTCACCCACCACCGCGAGCCCTGAACCACCACTGCGGCCACGACCACCCGGGGATCGTCGGCCGGGGCGACTCCGATGAACCACTCGTAGCGACCCCGGGGCTCGGTTCCCGAGAGGCTGCCTGTCTTCCCCGCCACCCGGATGGGTCCCAGCAGCGGCCCGCGGCGGGTCCGGAACGCCCGCCGCGCGGTGCCGCGCACCGTCGTGTCCACCAGCATCTCACGCAGCTCCCGGGCCAGATCGGAGGTCATCACCACGCTGGCCGGCTGCCGGGGCAGCAGCAGCGGGTGACCCTCCCCATCCCGCACCTGGGTGATCCAGAACGGCGGCGTCCGGCGGCCCCGGGCCAGCGTCCCCGCGAGCTGCGCCGCGTGGAGGGGGGTGATGCGCGTACCGGAAAGCCCCGAGCCCAGCTTTCCCAGCGCGAACTCGTCCTCACCCGCCGGCTCCACCTCCCCGGCCGGGTGCAGCGGCGCCGGCGGGAGCAGCCAGCCGAAGCGATCGATGGCACCGAGCAGGTTGTGGCTGCCCAGCTGGTGGACCGCGAGCTGGGCGAAGCACTGATTGTTGGAGGTGGCGAGCGCTCGCCTGAGGGAGACCGCCCGCCCGCCTTTAGTCGGGTCGATCCGTCGACGCGTGAGCCGATAGGGGTTCCCGACCGTCCGGCAGGAATCCCGGGAGGCCTCGGGTGCGTGGTGCAGCGCAGCCGCGGCGGTGATCACCTTCACCAGGGAGGCCGCGGGGTAGGCCCGATCCGGGGGAAAGCGTTCCAGGTCGGTGGATGCGTAGACGAGCACGCGACCCGTGGCCGGGTCCATCACGATGACGTGCCCGAGAGCGACCCGACCCCGCTTCAGGATCCGGAAGACCGAGTGCATCAGATCCGTGTCGAGCGTGTACTCCACGGCGAGCGGGCCTGCGAGATCCGGGCGGGAGTCCGGACGCGGAACGAGCTCCACGATCCGGTTCCGGGTGCTCGCGGATGCGGGCGCTCGGGACTCGAGGTCTTCCCAGAGCGCGCGGGTGACCGGGATGCGGGAGAGGACCTGGGCGGGCGCGAGCGGCGGAGCCGGCGGTCCCGCGGGCTCCGGGCCCGCCGGTCGTACGATCGCCAGGGGATCCGCCGCAGCTCGCGACTCGCCGCCCGCCGCGACCCGGATCAGCCAATCGGCGGAGGCAATCCCGAGCAGCACCAGCAGCAGCAGGGTCAGCCGACCGCGCAGCAGCATCTGTCGGCGCGAACGACCGCCGGACGCAGCCTGGCCAACGCGTTCCCCCTGGTTCAAGCACACTCCTCTCACGGCACAGTGCGTCGGGGGGAGGTCGCAGACGCTGGTGCCCGGGGACTCTTCGGTCTCCCCGGGCGCGGGCAGAAGCCCGGCGTCGGAATTCTCGAGTGGGGTGGCGATGGGGGGCGCCGCGCGAGCGGCCTCAGATCGCCTCGACTGCCTGCACCTCCGGAATGGCCTCGCGCAGCCGCTGCTCGATCCCCATCTTGAGGGTGAGAGTCGAGCTCGGGCACCCCTGGCAAGCTCCCTGCATGTAGAGCTCGACCACCCCGTCCCGGTACCCGGCGAAAATGATGTCGCCCCCGTCCATCGCAACCGCAGGACGGATCTCCTCGTCCAGGATGCGCTGAATCTGCTCGACGACCCCGCTACTCGGCCCGGTCGGGGTCTCCTGGAAGGCGGAGCCGAGGGCTTCTTCGTCTGAGGCGACGAAGGCACGGATGGCGGCCACGAGGGGCTGGGCAAGATCCGGCCACTCCAGATCCGGGAGCTTCGACACGGTCACGAAGTTGGCCGCCAGGAAGACGCCCACCACACCGTCCACGCCGAACAGACGCGCGGCCAGCGGGGAGACCGAGGCGTCCACCGGCTCCTGGAAGTGGGCGCTGCGACCCGGCTCGAGGAGCGGTTGGCCGAGCACCCACTTGATGCTGTGGGGGTTCGGCGTCCGCTCGGCGTGCATCTGGAAGCCGAGATCGACGGCCATGGCAAGAGGGTAGGGGCCACCTCAGCGGCGGGCAACGGTGAGCGCCACCTCCTGACCGTAGGAGATCTCGAGGTTGTGACCGTCCGGGTCCTGGATGAACGCCCAATATCCCACCGGCTCGCCGGAATCCAGCGGGCCGAGCTTGAGCCGACCCTCCTCGCGCGCCAGCGCACAGAGCCGGTCCACCTCCGCTCGGCTCGTGCAGCCCACGCCCAGATGCGCAAACCCCTCGAGCCGGCCCTCGACCTTCTCGGCCTGGATGAGCACGATCACGAAGGGGCGCGTCGAGTCCGACAGCCAGAGCACCTGCCGGCCGCTCGCCCCGTCCCGGCGCCGGTGCACCACCTCCATGCCCGCGTAGCAGCCGTAGAAGTCGATGCTCGCCTGGGGGTCGCGGACCAGAAGCGCCACGTGGGTGAGCCCCACGTCCTTGGACGATGCCCCCTCTCCCCCGCTCATGGGACCGATGCTACCGGGACTGGAAGAGCCGCGCCTCCACGTCCTCCAGGGTACAGACCAGGAACCCCTGGGACTCGGCGCGCTCCCACTCCCGGCGGCCGTTGTACCCCCAGGCGGCCAGAACGCAGCGAACCCCCAGAGATGCCACGGACTCCAGGTGGTTCACCTTGTCTTCGACGAAGGTCATCTCTTCGAAAGCGACCCCGAGCTGCTGCTGGAGATGGCTCAGGTGGGTGCGCTTGCTGACACCGGTCTCCTTGTCGACGATCCGGCCCTCCCCGAAAAGGGCCTCGATCCCGTAGTGCGCCAGCAGGTCCCCCACCGAGCGGCGGTCCTTGGCGGTGGCGATGGCGAGCTCCACCTCGCCTGCCCGACGAAGCAGCAGCTCCACGAAGGAGGGATAGGGGGCGAGCAGGCTCAGCCACCCCGCCGAATCGCTCCGGCTCCACGTCCCGCGCACCTGGTAGAAGCGCTTGTGGAAGGCCTTGAGCTCACCGGGGTCGAGCCCCGCCTTGAAGGCGTCGTAGGCCTCCTGGTCGGACAGCTCGGCTCCCTGCTCGAGGGCCACGAGACCGGCCATGTAGTCCTCGGCCCGGTTCCCGAGAGGCATGAGCTCGAGAAATCGCGGGTAGAGAGGATCCGCCTCGGGATGTGCGGGGTCGATCCGCGCCAGCACCACGGAGAGCGCCGAGCCGGGTCGGAGCTCGCAGTGCGCGCGCAGCGCCACCACGAAGGCCTCGCGCGCGCTGTCCGAAAGCACGCCGTCGAAGTCGAGGATCAGCGCGCGCATCCCGCGCGCCATGCTAGCAGGCTGCTGAAGAGCCCTGGACCGAGCTGGGCCCAACCCAAGACCGCGAGAAGAGCGCAAGCGCCGACAGGCGCGCGCAGCGAGGCGCAGCCGAGCGAAGACTGTGGTGCGAGCTGGCCTTGCCAGCGGGCGGACCCACAACTAGTCGCCTCGCAGGAGCGCGGCCATCCGGCGCAGCTGTTCGGCGCTCCCGTAGGAGAGCAGGCGGTCGCCCGCCGCGAGGACGAAGTCCGGGGCGGGGTTCGCGGTGGTGTGGCCCATGCGCTCGATGGCGAGGACGCTCGCGCCCGTTCGTGCCCGCACCCCCAGGGCCTCGAGCGAGCTCCCGTCCGCGGCTCCGGCGGAGACCTCGAGCCACTCGGTGCCCACCTCCGAGAGCAGCTCGGTGAGCCAGGGGTCCAGCGCCAGGGCGGGAGGCGCGCGAAGCACCTCGTAGCCCTCGTCGCGCATCTGCTCCGAGAAGCGCGCGACGGACTCCGCAGGGAAGCCGAAGGCGCGCAGTGCCGCGCTCACCAGATCGATGGCGGCCTCGAACTCCTCCACCACCACCACGTCCGCCCCGAGCTCCGAGAGCGCATCCACCTCGGCCACATAGCGGGTTCGCACGATGATCTCGACGTCGGGAGCCAGAGAGCGAATCACCGCCACCGACCGCCGGGCGGCCTCCGGATCCGAGATCGCGATGGTGACGAGGCGTGCCCGCCCCACCCCCAGCCGCTCGAGGATGGCCGGTCGGGTGGCGTCGCCGTAGACCACCGGCTCCCCGTGGTCCCGGGCCTCGGCGGCGGAGCCCGGGTTCGCATCCAGGACCACGTAGGGAATGCGCGAGGCGGCCAACACCCGGGCCACGGTCCGTCCCGCCAGGCCGTACCCCAACACCAGCACGTGACCCTCCCGGGGGGCACCGGCAGGGAGGGGGTCCGAGGTAGCCTCGAAGACCTCGGCGAAGCGCGAGGCCAGGGGGGGGCCCAGGGCGAACAGGGCCGGCGTGGCGATGAGCGTCACGATGGAGCCCGCCACCATCACCTGGTAGAGGGTGGGATCCAGCAGCCCGGCCTGTCGTGCCGATTCGCCGAGCACAAAGGAGAACTCCCCGGTCTGGGCGAGGGCCAGACCCGTGAGGAGCGCGAGCCTCGTTCCGCGCCGGAGGATCCAGGCCACCACGGCGAACACCAGCGCCGTCTTCACGACCACGACGCCCACGACCCAGACCGAGAGCAGCGCTCCAGCGGACCAGGCCGCAACCGGGTCGAAGAGCATGCCCACCGCGGTGAAGAAGACGCCGAGGAGCACGCCGCGCACCGGCGCCACCTCCGAGAAGAGCTGATGCGCGTAGGGAGAGGCGGCGAGCAGCAGACCCGCGGTGAACGCCCCCACGGCCAGGGTGAGTCCCAGCGCCTGGGCGGACACCGCGAAGCCGAGCACCAGCCCGATCGCGGCCAGGCTCAGCAGATCTCCGGAGCGCACCCGCACCGCCCACTCGAGAACCCGGGGCAGCGCGTAGCGGGCCATCAGCACCAGCAGCAGGAGCGCGACGCCGGCCTGGGCGACGGCGCCGAGGATTCCGAGGACCGATCTCCCCTCGCCGGCGGCCAGCACCGGAATCGCCAGCAGCAGGGGCACGATGCACAGATCCTGGAAGAGCAGCATTCCCACCACGAGCTGTCCGTGGGGCGCATCGACCTGTCCGCGCTGCGAGAGCAGGCGGACCACCAGTGCCGTGCTCGACATGGCGACCAGGCCACCCACCACGAAGGCGCTCTCGCCGGGCAGCCCGAACGCGGCAGCGATCGCCGCAACCACGGCGATCGTCCCCCCTACCTGCAGCGTCCCGGCCACGAGCACCGTGCGCCACAGGCGACGCAGCCGCGTGATGGGCATCTCCAGGCCGATCTCGAAGAGCAGGAAGACGACGCCGAACTCCGCGAGCTGCCGCACCCTCTCCGAGTCCTCGACCAGACCCAGCCCCCCGGGTCCGAGCACGGCTCCGGCCACCAGGAAGCCGGCGATGGCCGGCAGACGCAGGCGCTCGAAGAGCGCCACCCCGGCAGCCGCAGCCGCGATCAGGATCAGGAGCTCTACCAGGAAGGACGAGGCCGGCACGGAGGGAGGCTACCATCCCCGCGTGAGCTGGAAGCCGGCCGTGATCAGCGCGGCTCCGGTTCGAGAACGGCCGCCCCCCGCACCCTGTCCTGCTTGAGATCCGCGAGGGCCTCGTTGGCCCGTGCCAGGGGATAGGTCCGGGTATGGGTGCGAATGGGGATCTCCCGGGCGAGCCGGAGGAGGGCCTCGCCGTCCTGTCTCGTGTTGGCCGTGACACTCGAGAGCTTTCGCTCCTGGAAGAGGTGGCGGGGGTAGTCGAGGGCCGGAATCTCCGACAGGTGGATGCCCGCCACCGCAAGCGTGGCTCCGCGGTCGAGGGCCTCGAGGGCGGGCAGCACCAGCTCGCCGGCTGGTGCGAACAGGATCGCCGCGTCGAGCTTGCGCGGCGGGGACTCGAAGCTGTCGCCCACCCAGGTCGCGCCGAGCTCCTCCGCCAGCTCGCGATGGGCTCCGCCACGACTCATCACGAAGACCTCGCAGCCCTGGTGACGCGCCACCTGAATGACGATGTGCGCGGAGCCTCCGAAGCCGTAGAGGCCCAGCCGCCCGCCGGGCCGGATCCCGCTGCAGACGAAGGCGCGATAGCCGATGATCCCGGCGCAGAGAAGCGGCGCGGTCTCCGCAGGATCACAGTCGTCGGGGAGCCGGTAGACGAAGTCTGCGGGCGCGCACACGCGCTCTGCGAAGCCTCCGTCCACGTCCCAGCCCGTGAAGGTAGGGAGCAGGCACAGGTTCTCGCGCCCACTCTCGCAGAAGCGACAGTGCCCGCAGCTCCGATGCAGCCAGGCCACGCCGACCCGCTCACCCTCGGCCAACCGCTCGACCCGCGCACCCCGCGCGAGGACACGTCCGACGATCTCGTGACCCGGCACCACCGGGCTCCGATGCGGGGCCAGGTCGCCTTCCACCACGTGCAGGTCGGTGCGACAGACGCCGCAGACCTCCACCCCCACCAGCACCTCGTCCCGCGCGGGGCGCGGCGAGGGACGCTCCACCGCGGCAAGAGGCCGGGAGTCGATGGGGGCCGGACGGGCGACGACCTGAGCGCGCATGCCGGGGGACAGGCTTCGAGCCGGACGCGAGGCGCCCGTTCGGGCCTCAGGCGCCCTCGCGGAACTTCGGAATCGCCGGCACCTCGAGCTCGGGGAGGTTCAGCACCTCCCGCGGGAAGGAGTCCACCAGGATCTCCACGACGTCCTTTACGGAGACGACGGTCACCGGACACCCTCGCGGATCCACCACCGGAACGTGTCGAAAGCCGCCGACGCACATCTTGTTGAGGATGTGGGCGATCCTGGCGGTATCCGGCAGCACCTCGGGATCCCGGGTCATCACCTCCGAGAGGGGCAACGTGGCCGGGTTGCGGCCGCGGTCCACGATGCGCAGCAGCACGTCTCGTTCCGTGAACACCCCCATGATGGGGGTGGAGGGGGTGCCATCCTGGGTGATCGCCACGTAGCCCCGATGCTCGGACTGCATGGCCCGCATAGCGTCGGTCACCGAGTCGTGGGGCGCGAGCGTGATGGGCTTCGGATGGGGGAGCACGCTGATCGGCTCCCGAAGCAGGTTCGAGTCGAACACCCGCACCGGCTCTGCCTCCTCGAAGTACTTCTCGTCCCCCTCGGGAAGATCGAGGTCCCGACTCATACAGCCTCCAGATCCACCCTCACCCCAGCTCCCCAGGATATCAGGTCAGGCCGAGGAGAGCCTCCGGCGAATCGTGACGGGAGGATCCAGCTCCATGCCAAAGCCATCGCTCAGGCGGGTGAGGAGCGCGCGGACGTCGGGGTGGAACTCCTCCGCCTGCATCAGCCGGGCGATGCAACTGGGCGTGATCGACCCCACCGCCTCGGCCAGGGGCCCGTTCCGGCCCAGCAGGCGCTTGGCGTCGAACTGGGAGAGGGCCTCTTCGTCGCCCGGAT
>JBDLIK010000080.1:0-9683 GCA_039714895.1 Myxococcota bacterium
GGCCTCCCGCGTCTCCGGGCTCACCTCCCGCGACGTCCCCGCGCGGGGCGGCGTCGGCAGACCCTTCAGGTAGCTCGACAGGGTCCGGGCCATGCGGGCGGCGCGCCGGGGCTCCCGGCGCAGGAGATCCTCGAGCTCGCCAGGATCCGCTTCCACGTCGAAGAGTTGATGGCGACCGTCCGATCGCCACAGGAACTTGTAGCCGTCGGTGAGCTGGGCGCGCAGAGCGCCCCTCCCGCCATCCATCAGCGGATAGACCTCGGCCACCACCGGGTGGCTCAGGCCATCGATGGGGCTGCCCTGGATTCCGGGAGGGGTCGGCAGGGCGAGCCGGTGCAGGATGGTCGGCAGCAGGTCCACCAGCTGCACCAGATCACTGCGCCGCGCCGGCCCCTCCGCACCGTGGGGATACCGCATGATCAGGGGAACGTGGAGAACCTCCTGGTACAGCGTGGATCCATGACCCCGTGTGCCGTGTTCGCCGAGGGCTTCTCCGTGATCGGCCGTCACCAGGATCCAGGTCGAGTCGTAGAGTCCGAGCTCCCGGAGCCCTGCGAGCAATCGGCCCAGATGATGGTCCATGTAGCGGATCTCCCCTTCGTAGCGTGCGAGCCGCCGCGCCTCCTTCGCGGAGAGACCGGGGGGCGCCGGGGCGTCCTTTCGCAGGAAGCCAGCGGGCGGAGAGAAGGGGGCGTGGGCGTCGAAGTAGTTGAGGAAGAGGAAGAAGGGCTCACGCGGCTCGCTTAGCCAGGCGAGGGCAGTATCGGTCACGTCGGCGGCCAAGCGACCGTTGACGGACTCGATCCCCGCATCACTGTAGAACGCGAAGCCTGCGTCGAGCCCCATCACTCGCATGAGCCAGGGGCCCGCGACGACGGCGCCCGTGGCGTATCCCGCCTCGGAGAGCAGCGTCGCCAGGGTGATCTGGTCGCCTTCGAGTCCCCGCGCCCGGATCCGCTCCCAGCCCGGCTTGCCGGGGATGACGTCCGTGAGGACCAGCGGGCCCTGGGGGTCGTAGCGGGCCCCATGGCTCGACGTGAACTTGCCGGTGAACAGCGACGCGTGGGAGGGCAGCGTCCAGCTCGAGGGAGCGAGCGCATGGGTGTAGACGATGGACTCCGCGGCCAGCCGGTCCAGGTTGGGCGTGACGCCGCTCGGATTGCCGTACGCTCCCAGGCGATCCGCACGGGTGGTGTCGAGCGTGACGAGGAGGACGTTGGGGCGCGGCGGGGGCTCCGCAGGGGTGCAGGCGGCGAGGACGAACGCGAGGCCCGCGAGGGCGGCGCGGCGCTTGGGCCTAGCCACCGCCGGCCCCGCCAGCCCGGCTCTTCAGCTTCTGCCGCAGCTCACGCAGGTGCACTCGGGGGGGCGCGGCATCCGGACGCAGGGCCGCGGCGCGCTCGAAGCGCTCCCGGGCATCCTCCAGACGTCCCTGCTCGAGATAGACCAGGCCCAGGTTGTCGTGGGCCTCCGCGAAGGCAGGGTCGAGGGCCACCGCACGTTCGAGCCGGGCGACCGCCTGATCCAGGCGCCCCTGGCGCAGGCGCACGCGGCCGAGGGCGCCGTGGACCCGGGCGTTGTGCGGGCGGGCGCGACGGACCCGGTCCAGCTCGAGAGAGGCCTGCTCGAGGTCCCCCATCCGCTCGAGGACCTCGCCGAGCTCGATCCGCGCCTTCATATAGTCGGGTTTTGCGGCCAGCGCGGTCGCGAGCTCCGCCCGCGCTCGCGGGAGCTTGCCCGCGGCGCGCTGCACCCGCGCCAAGCTGGTGTGAGCGAAGTAGTTGTCGCGCGTGACGCGGACCGCGTGGGAGTAGAGCGACTCGCTGTCTCGCCAGACGGAGAGCTGTCGCCAGCTGAGCGACCCCAGCAGGGCGACGCCGAGCAGCGCCCCCGCGACCCCCCAGGCGGGATGCAGGGGAAGCCGATGGAAGAGGTCGCGTGCGCCCCACACGGCCGCCAGCGCGAGACCCATGCTGGGGAGGTAGGTGTAGCGATCGGCCAGGGCCTGGCCCCCCACCTGGACCAGGCCCAGCATCGGGACGAGCGCGACCAGGTACCACAGCCAGCCGACCAGCAGGTAGGGCTCTCGCCGGCGCCTCCAGTAGGCGAGGGCGGTGATGGCCAGCAGCAGCAGCCCACTGGCGAGCGCCGGTAGCACCAGGCTCTCGGCCCGCCCGAGCAGGGCCGCATGCGGATAGAAGACCGCGAGATCCCGAGGCCACACGGTCTTCTCCAGGTAGACGACACAGGACACCAGGGCATTGGCGATCCGCACCCAGAACGGGATCTCGCCCAGGCCGCGCACCGCACCCCCGCTTCCCTGGGCGACCAGCGTGATCAGCGCGGAGACCGCCGAGAGTCCCAGCAGCGGGAGCTTCTCCAGCAGCAGACGCCGGAGGGGCTCACGGCGCGAGAGCGGCCAGAGGTCGAGCAGCAACAGGACGATCGGCAGGGTTACGGCGGTGGGCTTGCAGAGGAGCCCGAGCGCCGCGCTCACGAAGACCGTCGCATAGCGTGCTCGGCCTGGCCTCTGCGTGTAGCGGCCGTAGGCGAGGAGCGTCACCGCAAAGAAGAGCCCCGAGAGCACGTCCTTGCGCTCGGCCACCCAGGCCACCGACTCCACGCGCAGCGGGTGGAAGGCAAAGAGCGCCGCCACCAGCAGGCTTGGCCACGGGGCGCGGGTCATCCTGCGCAGCGCCTGGAAGAGCACCACGGTGGTCAAGGCGTGCAGGGCCGCGCTCATCAGATGATGCCCGGCGGGATCGAGGCCGAACAGCGACACGTCGAGCATGTGGGAGAGCCAGGTGAGCGGGTGCCAGTTGAAGCTGTGGAGGCTCGAGAAGGCCCACCCCAGGCCTGGGAGGGTGAGACCCTGCCGCACCGGCGGATTCTCCAGGACGTAGGCCGGATCGTCGAGGCTCACGAAATCGTGGCCGACGCTGCGTGCGAACAGCAGCAGCACGAAGGCGCCGAGGGCGACCGCCATCGCCCAAGGCGCTCCGTGAGACTCGTCGGTCGCCACCATCGCTCTACTCTGAGTAGAAAGGGCTCGTCCAGGCGGCGAGCCCGTCTTCCTGGATCACGCGCAGGTAGAGGTAGTCGCCCGGGCCGAGACCGGCCACGGGTCCGCTCCAGGACCAGTCCCGAACCCCGCCGGGATCGAGAGAGGTCATCACGCCCCCAGGGCGGATCAGGTCGACGCGCTCGAGGGGAGACTCCGCAGCGATCTCGAAGCTGAGCTCGAGGGTGGAGTTCGGCGAGGCGGGCAACGTTGCGCCCATCGGATGGCCGTCGAGGGAGGCCTCCAGCCAGATGCGTGGGCCGTTGGTGGCGTAGACCCGGCGTGCGCGGAGGGCCTCGTAGACGCCGGCTCGGGTGCGGGCCGTCGAGACGATCCCCGCCAGTCCTCCCTGGGTGTGCGTCAGGTGCGCGAGCCCGGGCTGACCGCTGTGGCTGTCCTCGCTGCCGATGAACCCGAGCCGGACGCCTCGATCCAGGACGTCCCGAACGAAGTTTCCCTCGAGTGCACCCCGGACGCGCCCGGGGGTGTCGGCGGACTCGCTGCTGCCGTGCAGGGAGGTGATCTCCGTGATCGGCTCGAGCTCCGGGTCCGGCAGGTAGTTCCAGTTGGTGGCGATCGGCTCGCCCGCCGAGTGGTGGGCGAAAGTGAGCGCGCGCTGGCCCTCGAGTGCTCTCCAGAGCCTTTCGGGAGTGGCGGTGGCGGTGTTGCCAACGCTCAGGATGTCACCCTCGTCCTCGAAGTAGAGCACGTGGCGGTGGCCGTCGCGCCAACTCGTCCACTCGTAGCCGAGCAGCGCCACGAAGGACCCCGGCGCGTTGAAGCGATCCACCGCCTCGCGGATGGCCTTCCAGCCGGGTGGCCAGCCATCGAGGAAGCGGATCCCCCAGCGGTCGTGGTCCGTGAGCGCCGCCACGTCGAGGGCCGCTACGTCGCGGGCGTAGACAAAGTACTCCTCCGGCGTCCCGGTGCCGTCGGAGAGCTGGGAGTGGCCGTGCAGGTCGCCCCACAGCACCTGGGTCGGCTCAGCGCGTACGACCAGCGGGTTGCTCTCGGCCAGCCGTCGCTCGCCGTCGACCTCGACGGCGCCGCGCAACCGATAGATCCCCGGGGCCCGGGGCGTGACCCTGAGGGTGCGATGTCCGGAGTGCTCGGGCTGGAGGTCGACCCGACTCGGGACCTCGAGCTCTTCGGGCGCGTCGAGAAGCTCGATGGAGCCCCGGAAGGACACGTTGGCATTGCCCCCGAGATCGAGGAGCGCCACTCGGAGCGGGATGCTTTCTCCCGGACGCGCCGTGCTGGGCAGGAGCAGGACCAGCTGGGCCGGGGCGCCCGCCACGACGTCCACCCGGGGAGGGTCCGGCAGCAGACCCCAACGGCCATCCCCATCGCCATCGACTCCGATCCACAGCGGCGAGCCCCGTTCCGCGAAGCGATCCACGTGGGCACGCGCGGGCCCCGCGCCATACACGATGCGCAGGCGCGCCCCCGGCTCGAGCGCGCGACCCGAGATCCCGATCTCGAGCAGGCGCGCGCCTCGGTCGCGCAGTCCGAGCTCGACTCCCTCGGCGTCGGTGGTGACCTTCGTGTACCCGGGGGCGGAGGGATCGTCGATCTGGGGGAAGCTCCAGCCCCAGTGGGGCGAGATCTGCAGATAGACTGCGCCCCCCGGACGGATTCCCGGCTCCCCCGCTTCGAAGACGATCGAGAAGCGGTGCCGACTGACGACCTGCAGCGCCGCTCCCGGCTGGGGCTCCTCGAGCCAGGCACGACCCTGTCCGTCCGAGGCGTGCAGCTGCGCGGGAAGGTTGCGCTGCTGGAGGCGGCGAAACATCGGCTTGGCGTTGGGCGAGCGGTTGGCGGGTGCGCGCGGCTCCTCGCGCTCGCAGCCGAGCATCAGCAGAGCCACCAGCGCGATCCGGACGAGGGAGGACGGCCTCACCTCCAGCCCGAAGTCCGGCGCCTGCCTACGGCCGCCCCGCCCCCGCGTCTCTGGACCTGGCGCTCCAGGGTCCGCGCCACCGGCCAGAAGCCGGGCTCGACGCCGCCGTGGATCAACGCGCACCCGTCGGACCCGTGAGTCTCGCCATGTCCTCCTCGAGGGTGTTCCGCACGGACTGCACGAGCGCCCGGTGGACGGACCGCTTGGTGAGGCGGAAGGCCGGCTGGGGGGCCTCGGCGAGCCGTCGGGCTTCGGCCCGGGCCGCCGCCTCCAGATCCCCGGCATCCACCGCCCGATCGAGGTAGCCGGCATCCACCGCAGCCTCGGGGTCGTAGAGCTCGGCCTGGCTCGTCGCCCGGAGGAAGTGGCGCTTCGAGAGGCGCTGTCGGGCCATCTCGACGGCGAAGACCGGGAGGCTCATGCCGATGCCGACCTCGTTGAGCCCGATCTTGAAGTCCCCCCGGGCCCCGATTCGGAGATCCGAGGCGAGCAACAGCAGCGCGCCCGCGGCCAGGGCGTGCCCCGTGCAGGCGGCAACGATGGGGAGGGGGAACTCGAGCTGTCGCAGGAAGAGCTCCGCCCCGGAAGTGACCAGATCGCGCATGGCGCTCGGCCCCTGGCGCATCACCGCGAGGTCGAAGCCCGCGCAGAAGCGGCCGGCGCGGCCCACCAGCAGTACGGCCCCGGCCTCCTTCTCCGCGCGGTCCAGCGCCCCGTGCAAGGCCTCGATCATTGCCGGAGAGAGGGCGTTGGCCTTGCCGTCGTCGGCATGGATCTGCGCCACCGAGTCGTCGATCGTCAGGCGCAGGGATGTGTCCGCCATGGGGGTGTCCTCCAATCGTGGGTTCGTCGGCGCGCAGGGCAGGCTCGCACCACAGCTTCGCTCGCCCGCGGCGCCGGCACCATCGTCAGCGGCCCGCGCCGGGCTCCGGGCCGGCGACCCGATGGCGAGCGGGCTGGCGCAAGGGTCGAGCGTAGCGGCGCCACAGCCTGGCGAGGTCCAGGGGAGAGCGGAAGAAGTCCGCCGGGGTCATGCGGGAGTCCGCCACGTCGCGCCAGCGCTCCAGGGGCATCTCCAGGATCCGGAGATCGACGTCACGCTGACCCTCGGAGCGATGACGGAGGAGCCAGCGGGCCAGCACCTCCACGTCGAACTCCCAGCGCGTTGCAAAGGGGGTTCGAAAGGCGTCTCGCACCCCCGGGCAGACGCGGAAGAGCTTGGCCCCGCATTGGGTGTCGTAGACGGGCAGGGTGAGGAGCCGGGAGACGAGGGTCGCGGCCACCCGCCCGAAGTAGTGGCGCCAGATGTGCCGCTCGATGCGGTGACCGAGAAGACGGACCCGGGAGCCGATCACCACCTCGAGCCGGGGGCGGGTGCGCAGGGCCTCGCGGAGCCGGTCCATCTCTTCGAGCGGGGTCGCGAGGTCGGCGTCCCAGAATCCGACGGAAGCGGCGCCAGCCTCGAGACCGTGAAGAATGCCCTGCCGGACGGCCTCGGCCTTGCCCACGTTGTGGGGCAGGGGCAGGAGCTCGAGGCGCCCGTGGGGCTCTTTGACCAGGTCTTCGAGCAGACCTTGTGTGCCGTCCTGGCTACCGTCGTCGACGAAGACGAGGCGCAGCCAGTCGCGGCTGGCCGCGAAGTCCCGGAAGGCGCCGGGATCGAGGCGGCGGGCCTCGTTGAAGCACGGCACCACGACGATCACCGGGTCGCAGCCGCTTCGATCCTCCCCCACCCCGCGATTCTACTGGCTGCGGCCTAGGGCCGCAGCCACGCCAGCGTCCAGCAACCGACCATCGCCAGTGCTGCAACGCCCGTGAGGATGCGCTGGCTGCGCGTGCCCAGGGTGTCCAGGCTCGTGAACGCCACAGCGAGGGCGAGGACCGCGCCCGCGACGAAGCCCCAGAAGTGGGCCCAGACGTCGACCCGTCCTTCCCCGGTCCCCAGGAAGGCGAGCAGCGCCAGACCGGCGCCCAGCGGAGCCCAGGCCCGACGGCCTCGCATGCGGCGCCGATGGCGGCCGCGCACCCCGAGGCCGACCAGCAGACCCAGGGCGCCGAAGACGGCCGTGGAGGCGCCCACGGAGACGTGCTGCGAGGCGTACAGCAGGGCGTTGACGGCGTTGCCCGCCGCCCCCGCCAGCAGCACCAGGCAGAGCCCGAGGCCCCGCCCGAGCACCGCGCAGACCATCGCGAGCAGGAAGCCCCCCAGAAGGGCGTTGGCGCCGACGTGTCGCAGATCGGCGTGGAGCGTGAGGGCGGTGAGGGTGCGCCAGAGCTCGCCGCCCAGGATCCGGGCCGCGTCCGCGCTGCCCCGCTCGAGCCAGCCGTCCGCAGGCTGCGCGCCGCCCAGAGCCAGGAAGAAGCCGAGGAGTCCGAGGGCCACCGCGGCCCCGACCTCCAGATCCGCGTGCAGCCGCTCGGGCCCGGGATCGCGTTCCTCGCGCTCGTACTCCTGCAGAGCACCCGCTGCGGCCTCGGCCTCCTCGGCGGGGATCCACAGTGCGAGCTCCCGACCCTCTTGCCGCAGGGTCGGATGGAGGCCCTCGGCCAGCAGCACCAGCGCCCACTCGTCCGCCCAGCGCCTCCGCCGCGAAGCCCGCAGACGGACGGGCGAGCCCTCGCTCACGGCCCGGCCCGCGGGCGCTCAGAAGGACTCGTCGTCATCCGCCACGGCGATCAGCCGGATGGGATGTGGCGCATAGTCGGGCCCTCCCTCCCAGCCCGGGAGGCGGCTCGCCTCGGCAAGCCAGGAGTGCGCCAGGCTCTCCTCCACCACCACCGAATGGGGGTCGAACCCTTCGGTGATCCCCTCCCAGAGCTCCCGGCCGCCGCCTTCCCACCAGGAGGGAGCCGCGTTCTCGAAGTCCACCGCCAGTCGCACCATGGGCGCAGTCCCCGCTTCTACAGGTCCCAGAAGAAGTCCTTGTTCGTGAGCTCGGGCGGCGCCTCTGCCACAGCACCCGTCGGTCCCTCTTCGGCCGAAGCGTCCCCTCCCATCACGCGCTCGAGCTGTTCCTCCAGATCCCGGGTCTCCCGGTCCCAGTAGGACTCGCTGCCGAAGTGCGGGAAGGCATCGGGGAAGGCGGGATCCTGGAAGCGGCGGGCGATCCATGCCGCGTACCAGACGAAACGCATGCCTCGCAGCAGCTCCACCAGCTCCAGCCAGCGATCGTCGAACTCCCGGAACTGGCGATAGGCGTCGAGCAGCACGGCGCGTTGGCGCTGGCCCTCGCGGTCGCGACCCGGAAGCAGCATCCACACGTCCTGGGCCGCCGGTCCGGTCACGAAATCGTCGAAGTCGAGGAAGCACCAGCCTGCGTCGCTGAGCAGCAGGTTGCCCACGTGGCAGTCGCCGTGGATGCGGTGCCGCGGCACGGCGGCGCTGCGCTCGGCATAGAGGGAGGCGATCTCCCGGGCGCTGGCCGCGTAGCGCCGGATGCAGGACGGAGGCAGGAATCCGTCCTCCAGCACCCGCAGGGGCTCGAGGACCCGGTTGTCGGCATCGAGTTCGGGCCGCGCGGCGGCGCCTCGGGTTGCGCCCACGTTGTGAATGCGGGCCAGCAGTCGGCCGAGGACCGCGATGGCCTCGTCGTCGAGCTCGTCGCGGGTGCGGCCTCCGGTGCGAGGCCAGATGGCGTAGTGGATGTCTCCAATCGCGAGGAGCGTCTCCCCCCCGGCGAGCGGGCGGGGTACGCAGACCGGAATGTCCGCCGCCTGCAGATCGGCGAGGAAGCCGTGCTCCTCGAGGATCGCCTCTCGGCTCCAGCGCCCCGGGCGGTAGAACTTCACCACCACGTGGACGCCGTCCTCGAGGCGGACGTCGTAGACGCGGTTCTCGAGACACATGAGCGGCGTGCAGTGCCCAGTGGGGCGCAGGTCGGCCCGCTCGACGGCCTGTAGCACGCGATCCGGAGTCAGCCCGAAGAAGTAGTCGGACACGGCGCCGCAGGGTAGCAACCCAGGGGCCGCGGAAGGCCACGGGCCCACCGTAGCCGAGGGGAGGCCCCTGGCCGTGCGTCTCAATCCGCCGCCGGGGATGGCCGATGGGCAGGGCGTGGGTGAACCCGAGACCGCCAGCGCCGCCCAGGACCGACCCGAGGCCGGACCCCCGGGGCTGGCCGATGGCCTGCCGAGCTTCTGCGACCGCTTCGAGGCGCTGGGCACAGTGGGGGTGGTGCTCGTGAGTGCGGCCCCGCTGCTCGGGGTGGAGCAGTCCCACGGGCGCGCCGCCTACGCTCGCTCCCTGGCCTCGCTCTGCGAGCTGGTCCGGGATGCCTGCGATGGCTCCGAGGGGGAGCATTTCATCGTGCGGGGCGAGATCGGGCGGCCCGAGGTGGCCGTCTTCCTGTTTCGGCGTCAGGACGACGCCCGCCTGTATCGGGGTGAGCTCTCGGGTCTGACCCGGAGCCTGGTGCGCGCTCTCGAGCAGCAGGGGCACCGGGTCGCCTATCCGTATCTGCGGCGGGCGCCCAACGTGGGCGTCGGCTACGCCGTGGCGTTCCGCAACCCCTTCCTCAGCCCGGAGACGCAGATCCGCCGGGCCCTGGAGGAAGCACGGGAGGACGCGGATCTCCACGGGCGGGTGGCGGCGCGCACGCGCCGCAAGCGCTTCCTCTCCCTGGTCCTGGGCGGCGAGGTCACGTCGGTCTACGAGCCCATCGTCGACGTCGCGAGCAGGACGGTCTTCGGCTACGAGGCGCTGGCGCGGGGTCCGGCGGGAAC
>JBDLIK010000081.1:0-9664 GCA_039714895.1 Myxococcota bacterium
TCCAAGTACTTTCGGGGCCACGAGGGCACGCCGGAGCGCGAGCACAGTGTCCGGCAGCTGATCGGCCGGGTGGTCGGCCGGATCGTCGAGTGGGGAGAGGGTTCGGGCTACTTCCGCAGCGGGAGCGACTCGGAGACGTTCCGCTCGGAGCTCACCCACCTGCTGGTTCAACAGAAGATGGCCTTCAACAGCCCGGTGTGGTTCAACCTGGGCGTGAAGGACACGCCGCAGCAGGCCAGCGCCTGCTTCATCAACTCGGTCGAGGACACCATGGAATCCATCATGGACCTGGCGAAGACCGAGGCGATGCTGTTCAAGGGGGGGTCTGGAACCGGCTCGAACCTGTCGCAGATCCGCTCGTCCCGGGAGAAGCTGGGCGGAGGCGGCACCGCCTCCGGGCCCGTCTCGTTCATGCGCGGCTACGACTCGTTCGCTGGAGTGGTCAAGTCCGGAGGCAAGACCCGCCGGGCGGCGAAGATGGTGATCCTGAACGTGGACCACCCGGACATCCGGGAGTTCATCCACTCCAAGGCCGACGAGGAGAAGAAGGCCTGGGCGCTCATCGATTCAGGCTACGACGGTGGCTTCAACGAGCCCGGTGGGGCGTACGACTCGGTCTTCTTCCAGAACGCCAACCACTCCGTGCGGGTGACGGACGGCTTCATGCGGGCCGCTGAAGATGATCGCGCCTGGGAGACCCGCGCCATCACCACGGGTGACGTGATGGAGACGCTGCGCGCTCGCGACCTCCTGCAGGAGATCGCGGAGGCCGCCCACGTATGCGGCGACCCGGGGATGCAGTACGACACCACGATCAACCGCTGGAACCCGGTGAAGGCCTCCGGGCGCATCGTGGCCAGCAACCCGTGCTCCGAGTACATGTTCCTGAACGACACGGCCTGCAACCTGGCGAGTCTCAACCTGATGACCTTTCTTCGGGAGGATGGAGACTTCGACGTGGAGGCCTTCCGGCGGGCCACGTCGCTCACCATCCTGGCCCAGGAGATCCTGGTCGATCACGCCAGCTACCCGACGCCGGACATCGCGCGCAACAGCCACCTGTTCCGGCCCCTCGGTCTGGGGTACGCCAACCTGGGGGCCCTGCTGATGGCCCAGGGCCTGCCCTACGACGGCGACGAAGGCAGGAATCTCTCCGCGACCGTCACCTCGCTGATGTGCGGCGAGGCCTACCGCACCAGCGCCGAGATTGCCGAGGCCATGGGCCCGTTCGCGCGCTACCGCATGAACCGCAAGCCCTTCCTCGAGGTGATCGGCATGCATCGCGCGGCCGCAGAGGCGGTGCCTTCCGTCGGGGTGCAGGAAGATCTGGCCGCGGCCTCCCGAGAGGTCTGGGCCGAAGCTCTGGAGCGGGGCCGTCGCCACGGCTACAAGAACGGGCAGGTGACCGTGCTGGCGCCCACGGGAACCATCGCGTTCATGATGGACTGCGATACCACGGGGGTCGAGCCCGACATTGCGCTCGTCAAGTACAAGAAGCTCGTCGGCGGCGGGCTCCTCAAGATCGTGAACCACACCGTTCCCATGGCCCTGCAGCGGCTGGGCTACGAGGCGGAGCAGATCCAGGAGATCGTCGCCTACATCGACGAGAACGAGACCATCGAGGGTGCTCCCGGGCTGCGGGACGAACACCAGCCGGTCTTCGACTGCGCGTTCCGGCCCGCCAACGGATCCCGCTCGATCCACTGGATGGGCCACATCCGCATGATGAGTGCGGTCCAGCCCTTCCTCTCCGGCGCCATCAGCAAGACCGTCAACCTGCCCTCCGAAGCCACCGTGGAGGATCTGTCCGCGGCCTACGTGGCGGGCTGGAAGCTCGGGCTCAAGGCCCTCGCCGTCTATCGCGATGGCAGCAAGCGGACCCAGCCGCTCAACACCGCGAAGCAGGAGGGAGCCGGCAAGGTGATCGATCTGGCCGACCGGCGCCCGAGCCGGCGCAAGCTCCCCGACGAGCGCCAGGCGCTGACGCACAAGTTCTCCATCGCGGGCCACGAGGGGTATCTCACCGTGGGTCTGTACGAGGACGGCTCGCCGGGCGAGATCTTCCTGAGGATGGCCAAGGAGGGAAGCACCATCTCGGGCCTGATGGACACCATCGCCACCATGGCGTCCATGTCGCTCCAATATGGGGTTCCCCTCAAGGCGCTGGTGGACAAGTTCAGCCACACCCGCTTCGAGCCGGCGGGCTACACCAACAATCGCGAGATCCCTCTGGCCAAGTCGATCGCGGACTACGTATTCCGCTATCTCGGGAACCGCTTTCTGCGCGAGGAGGCCCAGATCCCGGACGAGCAGGAGATGCAGGCGGAAGCGGCGGGGTTCGGGACCGAGGAGAAGCGCGTGGCGGTCGCCGGGGGCTCGGGAGGGTCCGCGGACCCCGCTCCCTACAGCTTCATCAATCAGGCGGACGCGCCATCCTGCATGGACTGTGGCTCGATCATGATCCGTAACGGCGCCTGCTACAAGTGCGCCAACTGCGGGAGCACCAGCGGTTGTAGCTGACGGACGATTCACGACCAGTGGCGTCTCGTTCGGGGGGGTGAGGCGCCGCGGGACGCGGGGTCCGCCCAGCTGGGGGGGCTCCGCGTTCCTGCTTTCGACCCCGACCGGAGGCTCCATGCACGAATCCCGCCTTGCCAGTCGGCCCTGGGCCTGGCTGGCCACCCTCCATCTCTGCCTGCTGACCGGGGGCTGCATCAGCATCGACCTTCCCGGGGGCCGTCCGGGGCCCCTCCTGGAGAGCGTCGTCGCCGGCAAGGGCAGCGCCAAGATCCTGCTGGTCGAGATCGAGGGCCTCATCGTCGAGAGCCCGCGCGCCGACCGGCTGGGTCTGGGTGTGGAGGAGAGCATGGTGGGGCGGGTTCGAGCCCAGCTCGAGAAGGGCGCGGAGGACGATGGCGTCAAGGCGGTGGTGCTCCGCATCCAGAGCCCCGGCGGCACCGCCACGGCGAGCGAGATCCTGTATCGGGAGATCAAGCGCTACAAGAAGAAGACTGGACGTCCGGTGGTGGCACAGTTCATGGGCATCGCCACCTCGGGGGCCTACTACGCCGCCATGGGCGCGGACGCCGTCTATGCCTACCCCACCACCGTCACCGGCTCCATCGGCGTGGTCTGGTCGGGTCTCAATCTCTCGGGCCTGATGGAGAAGCTCGGGATCAGCGACCAGACCTTCATCGCTGGGCAGTACAAGGACGCCGGCTCGGCGCTGCGGCCCATGCGCCCGCCAGAGCGTGAGCAGATCCAGAGCGTCCTCGACGACCTCTACGAGCGCTTCCGGCAGGTGGTGGCGGAGGGACGGCCCCACCTCGGCCCCGAGCGGCTCGGGGAGGTGGCGGACGGGCGCATCTTCAGCGCCAGTCAGGCGATGGAGTGGGGTCTGATCGATGGAGTCATCGACCTGCCCGAAGCGGTGGCCGAGGCGCGGCGTCGAGCCGGGGTCGAGGAGGCCCGCGTGGTCACCTACCACCGCCGGCGCGAGTGGACCGAGAACCTCTACACGCGTCCCCCGGGTCCCAGGGGGACGCTGGCGGAGCTCCTCTCCCTGCTGGAGGGACCCAGCCCTGCGGGATTCCTCTACCTCTGGCAGCCCGGCCGCTTCTAGAAGGGGTCAGTAGACCCAGCGGCCGCCCTTGAAGCGGAAGATCTCCATCACCGGTGTGGTGCTCGCCACGCGGCATCCCCTGCCGGAGGGGCCGGAGCACGCGTAGAGCACCTCCGTGTACTGGAGGAGCCCGACGTAGGGGGCGGCGGGATTGCCGGTCACCCGCAGGTTGGTGTGGAAGTCTTTGCCAAAGCCGCGGTACGACTTCTTGGAAGCGGCCTTGTTGCCGGTCTCGGCACGCCCCAGCTTCGCCATCCAGGACTGGGCGAAGTTCTCGAAGGAGGCCTCGGGGTTGCCATGGGCGGGGGGGATCGCAGCAGGCGAATCCGCGAGAGCCGGTGCTGCGGCGACCACGAGAAGGGCCAAGAGGGCGCTCAGGGCGCCACGAGCGGGTACGTGGGTCACGGGGGGTACTCCGTTTCGTCCCGATACCCAGGGCCACATTCCCTCGAACGGCCAGGTGTGGGGACAATCACACATTCAGAGCGGTCCCACACCCGAAGGCTTTTGTGATCTATATCACAAGTCTGTGAAGAGGCTCGCACGGTTCGGCAACGGCACCCTGTGCCCATCCCCCGGTTGTTACTCTGCTGCCGCCATGTCGAAGCAGATTCTCGTAGTGGACGACGAGCCCGATCTCGTGGACCTCGTCTGCTTCAACCTGTCCGAGGCCGGCTACCGATCCGAGTCGGCTTTCTCGGGCCGGGAGGCGGTCGAGAAGCTCGCACGCAGCCGGCCGGACCTCCTGATCCTCGACCTCATGCTCCCGGACGTCGGGGGCACCGAGATCTGCCGGAAGGTACGGGCCGACCCCAAGCTGCGCACCCTACCGGTCCTCATGCTGACTGCCAGATCCGAGGAGGTGGACCGGGTGGTGGGCTTCGAGGTGGGCGCGGACGACTACCTCACCAAGCCCTTCAGCCCCCGGGAGCTGGTCCTGCGCGTTCGGGCGCTCCTGCGTCGCGCTGCCGGCGACGTGGATGCAGGCTCCCAGATCCTGGAGCAGGGTCCCCTGCATCTCGACCTCGAGCGGCATCGCTGCCGTGTGGCTGGGGAGGAGGTGGAGCTGACCGCCAAGGAGTTCCAGCTGCTCGAGACCCTGATGCGCGCCCCCGGGCGCGTGCAGACCCGGGAGCGTCTGCTCGATACGGTGTGGGGCACCGAGGTGACGGTCACCAGCCGCACCATCGACACGCATCTCAAGCGGCTGCGGGAGAAGCTCGGGGTCGCGGGGGAGCTGATCGAAACCGTGCGCGGGATCGGCTACCGCTTCGTGGAACGCAGGAGCTGAGTCCCGGGCGGCTGACTCCCGGGCGAGTTCGACCAGGAGATCGCGGCGGGAATGCGCGCCAGCCTCCAGCTCCGCCTCGCCGGCATCCTCGCGGGACTCGTGGCCGCGGTGGTGTTGGTCTCGGGGATCCTGGCCGAGCGGGGTCTGCGCAGTCGGGAGCTCGCCGGAGTGGAACGCTCCCTGCGCGAGCGCACGGCGCTGGTGCGGGAGCAGGTCTCGGGCTGGCCCCTGGATCCGGCCCACTCGGCGCAGCTCCAGCCGGAGGCGCTCCGCGCGGCCGAGGCCGCGGACGCGCGGGTGACCTTGATCGCCGCGGATGGCACCGTGGTGGCTGATTCCGACGTCCCGGCCGGGGCGCTGGCTCGGGTCGAGAACCACGCAGCACGTCCGGAGGTCCTGGCCGCTCTCGAGGGCAGGGTGGGGCGGGTCGCTCGGCGCAGCGCCACCGTGGGGCGGCGCCTGCTGTATCTGGCGCTGCCGGTCCGGGGGGGCGCCGGTGGCGTCGTGCGTCTGGCCGCCGATCTCTCCGAGATCGAACGGGCCGTGTCGGACCTGCGGGGCACGCTCATGGTCGCGGGAGGGGTGGGCATCCTGGCTGCGCTGGGCTTCGCCTTCGGCATCTCCTACCTGACCCTACGGCCCCTGCGCCGGCTCTCCGAGGCGGTGTCGGCCATCGCCGCCGGGCACCTCGAGCGGCGCGCTCCCTGGCACACGAGGGACGAGATGGGGCGCATCGCCGAGGGGATCAACCGCATCGCCGAGGAGCTGCGCGAGAATCTCGACGAGACCACGGCCGAGAAGGAGCGGCTCGCCGCCGTGCTGGCCGGGATGGCGGACGGCGTGTTGGTGCTCGATGCCGCCGGGCGCATCGTGCTCGCCAACCCGCGGCTGCGAGAGTTCTTCGACATCCGTGGCGGGGTGGAGGGCCGTCTTCCCCTGGAGGCGATCCGCCGGACGGACGTGGACGAGCTGCTTCGGGAGGCGGGCTCCGCCGCGCCCGCGGTCCGCGAGGTGGAGGACGTGGGGAGGCAGCGCCTCACCCTGCGCGTGTACGCCATCGGCTTCCCCGCCAAGGGAGAGCGGCTCGGCACCATCGCCGTCTTCCACGACACCACCGAGGTCCGGCGGCTCGACTCCATGCGTCGGGAGTTCGTGGCCAACGTCTCCCACGAGCTCAAGACGCCGCTGACGGCGATCCGCGGCTACGCCGAGACCCTGGCGGCGGGGGGCGTCTCCCCCGCCCGACAGAAGAGCTTCCTCGAGGTGATTCTGCGCCACTCCCAGCGTCTGGCCGCGCTCATCGAGGACATCCTGCAGCTCTCCCGCATCGAGAGCCGCAAGCTGGAGCTCGAGCTCGCCCCCCTGGACGTAGCCGAGGTGGCCTTCGGCGTGCTCCGAGACCTGGAGACCCGGACCACGGAGAAGAGGCTCTCCGCGCAGCTGCAGAGCGAGGGCCACTGTCGGGCGCTGGCGGACCGCCGCTGCCTGGAGCAGATCCTCCTGAACCTCCTGGACAACGCCATCAAGTACACCGACGAGGGCGGGAGCATCACGGTTCGGGTCGCGGGGGAGGGGCCCCGGATCCGGCTGGACGTCGAGGACACCGGCATCGGCATCCCCCAGTCGGACCGGGCGCGCATCTTCGAGCGCTTCTACCGCGTCGACCGGGCGCGTTCCCGGGAGCTGGGGGGGACGGGTCTCGGACTCTCCATCGTCAAGCACCTCGCCCAGGCCCAGGGCGGAGAGGTATTCGTCGAGAGCGAGGTCGGCCGCGGCACGCGCATCTCGGTCACGCTTCCGGCGGCGCCGGATCGCGTTGCCGGCTGAGGCCCTCGCCTCTCCTTCGTCACCCGATCGACTCCGCGTCGTCACGTCCTCATCGCGAAATCCTCGGTTCCTTTCCCGCCACACACTTCTTCACGCCTCCGTCACGGCGGCGTAACCTCCCGCTGCCCCTTATCCAATAGCGTTAGAACCAGCTCCGCCTCGGCGTCCGCGTCGACGGAGAACAAGGAGACTCCATGAGGAGAAGACAGACCGGGGTGTGTGCGCTCTGGGTGGCGGCGGCCTTGCTGGCCGCCGGACCGGGAGTGGCGACCGAGGACGACAGCGTCGTCACGGAGGTGCTCGAGATCCTCAAGCAGCGGGGGATCGTCGACGAGCAGGAGTACCAGCGTCTCTCGCTCAAGAACCACAGCTACGAGCAGCAGCAGGACGAGGGCTTCCTGTCCCGCATCGAGTGGTCGGGCGATCTGCGTCTGCGCCTGGAGAACTTCTGGTTCGACCGGGATCCCGTGGAGGACCGCCCGAACCGCAACCGGGGCCGCTATCGGCTGCGGATCGCCGGGAAGGTGCCCATCAACGAGGTTCTCAAGGCTGGCTTCCGCGTGACCTCGGGAAGCCCGGACGATCCGCGCAGCACCAACCAGACCTTCGGGAGCAGCGACGACTTCAACAACGACCCCTTCAACATCGACCAGGCCTACCTCACCTTCACGGCCCCGAGGGACTGGCTGGGCGAGGAGTCCACGTTCTCGGCCACCGGCGGCAAGATGTCGAATCCGCTGCGCTGGAAGAACGGCAAGGACTACATGCTCTGGGACGGAGACATCACGCCGGAGGGTGCGGCGGCCAAGTATCAGTACCGCCCCAGCGAGCCCTGGACCCTCTACGCCAACACCGGCTACTTCATCGCACGGGAGAACAGCGGAGATCCCCACGTCCTGGCGCTCCAGGGAGGCACCTCCTACGAGGCCAGCGAGGACGTGGAGCTCGGCGGGCGCCTTTCCTGGTACGACTGGAGCTCGCTGACTGAAGACTTCTTCAGGGTCGCGGCAGGTGACGGGAACACCGGATTCACGGACGCCACGGGGGCCTTCCGCAGCGGCCTCACCGACGGCTCTGCCAAGATCGGTGAGTTGGCGGCCTACGTGCGCTGGAACGGTCTGGAGGACTGGCCGCTTCTGGTCTACGGCCACTACGCGAAGAACTTCGAGGCCGAGTCGCTCTTCGTTCCCGTCACCCATCCCGATCCCACCATCGCGGGCTCCAGTGCCGGGGAAGAGGACGCCGGCTGGGGGATCGGCGCGGAGATCGGGGACAAGAAGAAGTACGTGAAGGTCGGGCTGGGCTACTACCAGCTGGAGGCCAACTTCACCCCGGCGATGTTCATCGACAGCGACCTCACCGACGGCAAGACCAACCGCAAGGCCTGGACCCTCTACTTCTCGCGCCAGATCCTGCGGAACACGGACGTGAACGTGACCCTCTTCAAGAGCGATCGGCTCGAGAGCGGACCGCTGTTCGCGGAGTCGGTGGGCGGCTCCGACCGCTACCGGCTGCAGACGGACATCAACGTCAAGTTCTGAGCCCGATCGAAGTAGAGGCGGCGGGCTCGATTCCCGCCTCTCCACCACCAACACCCCGCTTTCGCGGGGATTTGTCAGTCTGTACGTTGTCGGAGGGACGATCCCCCGTTGTTGCTCCTATGCGCTGCGTTCAGTGGCGGAGCAGGCGATCCAGGTTCTCGAGGAGCCAGGGAAGGTCGCACACCACGCCGGACTTCGATTCCACCACCTCGCTCGATCTGGACAGCAGGATGCGTCGCTCGGCGCCGATGGCGTCGGCCAAGGCTTCCAGGCGCTGGAGATCCCGGCGATCCGGCTGCGTGGTGAGCTTGATCTCGACGGCCCAGCGCGAGTCGCCGACCTCGAGAACGAGATCCAGCTCGTGGCCGTCGTGGGTCCGGAGGTAGTAGGGCTCCGCTCGATGACCCAGGGCGGCGAGGTGGCCGAGGATCTGCTCGATCCCGTAGCACTCGAAGCTGGCGCCCACCCAGGGTTGTGTGAGCAGCTGGCGCTCGTTCTCGACGCCGAGGAGAGCGTGGGGTAGGCCGCTGTCTCGCCAATAGAGCTTGGGAGCCTTGACGAGTCGCTTCTTGAGGTTGGCGTGATAGGGGGGCAGACGTCGCACGAGGTAGGCGCCTTCGAGAAAGTCGATGTAGCGGACAAGGGTTTTTGCATCGAGACCCAGGCTCCGACCGAGGGCAGCGCCGTTCCACGTCTGGCCGTGGACGGCCGCCAGCATTCGCATCAGGCGCATGGTGACGCGGGGGGCTGCCGGCAGACCCCAGGTCGGGAGGTCGCGCTGGGCAAGGAGCTGCAGGTAGTCCGTCTGCCAGCGCGGGAAGCGCGATGGGCGCAGGATCCCTCCATCCGGGTAGCCTCCGGTCAGCCACAGGCGCCGCCGCTGGGCGTCGTTCTCGAGCTCCTGCCAGAGGAAGGGGCTGAGCTCAACGAGTGCGAGCCGCCCGGTCAGAGCCTCGGACACTGACTGCATCAGCGCCGGGGAGACCGAACCGAGGAGCAGGAAGCGCCCCGCGCGTTTGCGGTCCGCATCGATCGCCGCCCGCAAGCGGGGAAAGATTTCGGGAAAGGTCTGGGCCTCGTCGAGCACGAGCAGTCGTTTCGAGCGCACGTGCTCTTCCCACTCGAGATCGAGGCGAAGCCGATCGGATTCCAGCTCGAGATCGAAGTACGTCCCGCCCAAGAAACGTGCCAGGGTCGTTTTTCCTACCTGGCGGGGTCCGAGCAGGGCCGCTGCGGGCTGCTCGCGCAAGGCTGAGCGCAGAATCCGAGCAGCGAGACGGGAGAGCACTTATTGAAGATCGGGAATTCATTCCTGATTTTCAAGAGTGGATCGATGCGAAGGGGCCCCTCCGCGACTTGCAAGTGCCTGATTCTGTTGACCTG
>JBDLIK010000082.1:0-9550 GCA_039714895.1 Myxococcota bacterium
ACCGACCGACCTGGCGGTGAGGCGGCGAGTCCCGTCATGCGCTCGCTCACCTCCCAGAGGCGGCGGGCGTCTTCGTCGTCGAGGGCGAAGCCCCGGGGCAGCTTCATCGCTGCAACCGCCAGGAGCCCGTTGTTCTTGGCAAAGTTGCTGCCCACGAAGCCGGGATGCAGGCAGTTCACGGTCACCCCGGTTCCCTCGAGTCGGCGCGCCAGGTCGCGCGTGAAGAGGATGTTCGCGAGCTTCGACTTGCCGTAGACCCGCATGGGCGAGTAGCGGCGCCGGCTCTCGAGATCGTCGAAGTCGAGCCGCCCGGCGCCCCGGTGAGCGTCCGAGGCGACATTCACCACACGCGCCGGTGCGCTCTCTTTCAGTCGTTCGAGCAGCAGCCTGGTCAGCAGGAAGTACGCGAGGTGGTTCACCGCGAACGTGGTCTCGATCCCGTTCCCGCTCTCCTCGCGCCGCAGCTGGATCACCCCGGCGTTGTTCAGCAGCACGTGCAGCGGCCGCCCGGTGGCGAGGAAGTCCGCCGCCAGCCGGCGGATCTCGGATTGGGAGGAGAGGTCAGCCAGCAGGAGGGTGACGTCCCCCACCCGCGAGGCGCGCTGGACCTGATTCAATGCCCGCTCGCCGCGCTCGGCGTTGCGGCCGACGAGGACGAGGCTCGCTCCGAGCCGGGCCAGGTCCAGCGCCGCCGCTCGACCGATGCCGCTCGTGGCGCCGGTGATCATGCAGGTTCGGCCGGTCATGTCGGTCCCGGACGTCATGGGCACCCCCAGTCGATGGCAAGACCGGAAACCAGCCTCGCGAGAGGGATGATACAGGCGGCGCGGGCCGCGGCACGGCCCCTGCGCTGCGCGGTTCCGGACGGGTGGTGAGGCACAGCGATACTCCCCGTGTTCTCTGCTCAGCTGTGGTCCAGCGGTCGGCTCGAGAGCATCGGTCTCCAGACGGCAGGGGACATCATCGACTCGGATGCCATCTTCGAGCAGGTCACCGATCTTGGCTGGTCGATTGGACCTCGGCAGCTCAGTCGAGCTGCACGACATCTTCGTCAGTTCGTCCGTCAGTCCGTCCGCAGCCAGCGGAGACAACCGCTCGCCTCGAGGATGGCGTCCAGGCCCGCGTCCTTCGTGGCCGCGTACTTGCGGCGCAGCTCGGTGAGGGACTTGGCGTGGTACTTCTGGGGCTTCTGGCTCCAGGGGCTGCCATCGAGCTCCACCGAGAAGGTCTCCTGGCCGCCGGCGATGGCCTTCGCGTTGGCGTCGGACCAGGGGAGGAAGAGCCGTCCCACCTGCCGGCTGAGCAGCGGCTGCAGCGTCGGTGCGAGCGCTTCCCAGCTCTCGAAGCCGCCTTCCGCCTTGGGCTCGAGCATGCGCTCCACCCACGCCACCACGCTCGGCGCCTCCCGCCGCAGGATCTCGCCCGGGGTGGGGTCGGTCCAGCAGTTGTAGACCTGTCCCCAGAGCCCAAAGTCGGCGAACGCCGGGCGTGCACCGAAGAGATACGGGCGTCCGGCGAGGTGGGCTTCGAGCAGGGTCATCGCCTCCCGAAAGGAGTCTTCGATCTGGGGTGCGGTCTCGGGGCTGGAGCCCACGAACCAGACCCGCCCCACCATGCGCTTCTTGAGGCCCGCCACCATTCCCGCTAGTGCCTCGCCCTCGAGCTCGGGCATCATGCCGCCCACGAGACGCCCTGCGGCCGAGTCCTGGTCCACCTCCCGTGCCCAGCGGTAGTGGAACATCCACTTGTTCCCCCACTCGTCGCCGAACTCCTCGACAAGCGCCGAGAGGAAGGCCAGCGTCGGGTCCGAGGGATGGATGGACGGCTCGGGGATGCGGGCCTCCAGGGTCTCGAGGATGGGCGTCGAATCCTGCAGACCCTCGGCCTCGGGCGTCACCACCACGGGGACGAGCGGGAGCTTGGCGTACTTCTGGTACTCGGCCTGGGTGGCGGAGCTGCGCACGATCCACTCGTGGGGGATGCCTTTGTAGCGGAAGTAGGAGCGGACCTTCACCGAGTACGGAGAAAGCTCCATACCGAAGATGCGGTAGGGGGAAGCCATCACTCTCCTCCATCGTGGCTGCTGCATGATACGCTGCCCGCGCGTGCCGCGGGAACCGATCAGGCCGGGGGTCCCCCACGGGCCCCTCCCTCCGGCGCTTCCCAATGCGTAGCGCGAAGCGAGGGTCCCGTCCGCAGCGGATGGGTCAGGGTCATGGAGGGGGCCGCTCGGCCGCGGGATGGGGCCGGCCATCTGTGACATCATGCGGGCCCGAAGGGAGGGGCATGAGCGGAGAGATCGAGGTCCTGCGGACACCCGAGGAGCGCTTCGCGATCCTGCCCTTCTTTCCCTACGAGCCCCGCTACCGGGAGGATCTGCCCGGCTTCCAGCTGATGCGTCTGCACTACGTCGACGAGGGCCCCCCGGACGCGCGGGATACCTTTCTCTGTCTCCACGGAGAGCCGACCTGGTCGTATCTGTATCGCAAGATGATCCCGGTGATGGCTGCCGCGGGCGTTCGCGTGGTCGCCCCGGACTTCTTCGGCTTCGGCCGCTCCGACAAGCCACTTCACGACGAGGCCTACACCTTCTCGTTTCATCGAGACACGCTGATCCGCTTCATCGAGAAGCTCGACCTGCAGCGCATCACTTTGGTGTGTCAGGACTGGGGGGGGATCCTCGGGCTGACCCTGCCCATGGAGATGCCCGAGCGCTTCGATCGCCTGCTGATCATGAACACCTCCCTCCCGGTGGGCAAGCCGGTGAGCCAGGGCTTCGCCATGTGGAAGCAGTTCGCCGGTCAGTTCCCGGATCTGCCCGTGGCGGGCCTGGTGGCCATGAGCTCCCCGGGAGCCCTCAACGCCCTCGACCTGGCCGCCTACGCGGCCCCCTTCCCCGATGAACGCTACCAGGCCGGTGTTCGGCGCTTCCCTCAGCTCGTTCCGGTGGAGCCCGGCATGGAGGGGGTGCGCTACTGCGAGCGGGCCCGGAAGTTCCTGGCCCACGAATGGACGGGGCAGAGCTTCATGGCCGTCGGGCTGCAGGACCAGGTGCTCGGCGCGGAGGTGATGGAGGAGCTGCGGACGACGATCCGGGGCTGCCCGCCGCCGCTGGAAGTTCCCGAGGCCGGGCACTTCGTCCAGGAGTGGGGGGACCGGGTGGCGCGCGCTGCCCTCCGCTCGTTCGAGATTCCAGCTGGATGACCCGGGAGGACGCGGGTGGAGGGGGATGCGCCCCGTTTGCTGCGGGAGTAGCTCGCAGCCGCTATTCCTTGGGCACACCGTGAGGAGTCCCCCATGGATCTCCGTTTCACCCCCGAGCAGCAACGCTTCCGCAGCGAGCTCCGCGCCTGGATGGAATCGAACCTCGAGCGGCCCTGGAGCGACGAGGTACGCAACCCCCAGGCCGACGCCGACTCCCTCGTCGAGGTGCGGCGAGCCTGGCAGCGCAAGCTCCACCAGGCCGGCTACCTCGGCATGGGCTGGCCCGCCGAGTGGGGCGGGCGCGGCGCCACGGCCGTCGAGGAGGCGATCCTCCAGGAGGAGCTCCACCGCGCCGACGCTCCTCAGGCGCCGAACTTCCTGGGCATCTCCCTGCTGGGGCCGGCCCTCATCCACCACGGCACCGAGGAGCAGCGCCGCCGCTTCATTCCCCCGATGCTCTCCTGCGACGAGATCTGGTGTCAGGGATTCAGCGAGCCGGGCTCCGGCTCGGACCTGGCCTCGCTGCGGACCCGGGCCGAGCCCGACGGAGAGAACTGGCGCATCACCGGCCAGAAGGTGTGGACCACCTTCGGTCCCTGGTCGGACTGGATCTTCGTGCTGGCACGTACGGATCCCGAGGACCGCTACGGCGGCATCGGGTTCTTCCTGGTGCCCATCGACCAGCCCGGTGTGAACATGCGCGGCCTCAAGCAGATCACCGGCGAGTCGGAGTTCGGGGAGGTGTTCTTCGACGGGGCACTCGCCCGGGGCGAGCACCTGGTGGGGAAGCCGGGCGAGGGCTGGAGGATCGCGATGACCGTGCTCGGCTACGAGCGCGGCGCCGCGGCGCTCTCCTATCCCGCGGACTACGATCGCCAGATCGACGGACTGGTCGAGGCCCTGAAGCAGAGCGGGGGGGTGGAGCGATCGGACGTCCGCGAGAAGCTCGGTCGTCTCGTGGTGGAGAACGAAGTGATGCGGGGCAACGGCCTGCGCACCCTCGCGAACCTGTCCGCCGGCAACGCCCCGGGGCCCGAGTCCTCCATCGAGAAGATCTTCTGGTCCGAGTACCACCAGCGTCTCACGGACGTCGCCATCGATCTGCTGGGCCCGCAAGGCCAGCTGGCCGCGCGAGCGCCCCATGCCCGGCCCGAGGTCGACTGGGCCTACCAGTACCTCTGGTCCCGCGCGGGGACCATCTACTCCGGAACCTCCGAGATCCAGCGCAACATCGTCGCCAAGCGCGTGCTGCGCATGCCCACTACCTAGGCGGACCATGCAGTTCGAACTCGACGAGGATCGGGCGCTCCTCAGGAGCTCCACCCGGGAGCTGCTGGAGAAGGAGGCCGCGCTCGCGGACACCCGGGCGATCATGGAGGAGTCGCCCGAGGGGTACTCCAAGGCCTTCTACGCCCAGCTGGGGGAGCTCGGCTACCCGGCGCTGCTGCTGCCCGAGGAGCAGGGAGGCATGGGGGCGGTGGCCTTCGCGGTGGTGCTCTCGGAGATGGGTCGGGTTGCGATGCCCGGGCCGTTCCTCGACCTCACCCTGGCGGTGCGGGCGCTGTCTGGCGCCGCCGGGCCCGAGGCCGAGGCGTGGCGCGGGCGAGCCGCGTCCGGCGAGGCCCTGGTGGTGCTGGCGCGCGGCGAGAGCCTGCAGAGCGCCGATCCCGGCGAGCCCGCCGCAGGCTTCGAGGGCGGGCGGGTGCGCGGCACCAAGTGCTTCGTGCCCTTCGCCGCACAGGCCGATGCACTCCTCGTGGAGACGCGGCAGGGGCTCGCCCTCGTGGAACGCCCCGGTGCCGGCTGGAGCGCCACGGCGCTGCCCACCCTGGATCACGCCCAGCGCTTTGCCGAGATCGTCCTCGACGATCCCGGGGTCCTGATGGCGGACCCTGCTGCGGCCGCTGGGTGGCTCGGCGACATGGACCGTCTCGGAGCCCTGGGAGCCGCTGCGGAGATGCTGGGGCTCATGGAGCGCGCGCTCGAGCTCACCGTCTCCTATACGTCGGAACGTCAGGCCTTCGGGGTGCCCATCGGATCGTTCCAGGCGCTCCAGCACCGCTGCGCAGACATGCTGCTCCAGGTGGAGAGCACGCGCTCGGCGGTGTTCCGGGCGGCCTGGGCCGAGGAGTGCGATCCCGAGCAGGCCCCCTACCTGATCGCGGTGGCCAAGGCCTGGGCGGGCTCCGCCGGACGCTTCGTCTGTGGCCAGGCCATCCAGCTCCACGGCGGCGTCGGCTACACCTGGGAGTACGACCCCCACATCCTCCTGAAGCGCGTGAAGACCCTCGAGCAGTTCCACGGCTCGACCCGCTCCCAGCTCGAGACCGCCCTCACCCACCGGCCCACGTAGCCCACGGGCGTGCCCGCCCGAAGGAGATCTCGATGACGACCCCGGCCCCTGCGGCCACCCGCACGCTTCCGCCCGCCGTCTCGAAGACACCTCTTCCCCTCGACGCCCGGAACCTCGCCACCGTCTGCGTCTTGTGCAGTCACAACTGCGGGCTGCGCGTGGACGTGAAGGACGGCCGCATCGCGGCCGTTCGGGGCGACGACTCGAGCCCGATCACCCACGGCTACCTGTGCAACAAGGCCTTCGCGATCCCCCACTACGCGCACCACGAGCAACGGCTCCAGCACCCCCTGCGTCGGACCCCCGAGGGCGGGTTCGAGCGCATCTCCTGGGAGCAGGCGACCCACGAGATCGGCGAGAAGCTGGCCGGGATCCGCCGCGAGCACGGTCCGCGGGCCATCGGGCTGGTGGGCATCGGCGGGCAGGCCAACCACATGGACGCCCCCTTCGCGATCAGCTGGCTCCGGGCGGTGGGCTCGAAACGCTGGTTCAACGCCTTCGCGCAGGAGAAGCACCAGCACTTCCTGATCGACCAGTGGATGTTCGACCTGCCCCCGACCGTGTGGTTCCACCCCGATCAGGCGAACGCGAAGCTCCTGCTGGTGATGGGCAGCAACCCGCGCATCAGCAACCGCGGCCACAACGCCAACGAAACCTTCAAGGCCTTCGCCGAGGATCCCGCCCGCCGCCTGCTGGTGGTGGACCCCCGACAGACCGAGACCACCCGCCAGGCCGACCGGCACATCCGCGCGCTTCCCGGCACCGACGCCTGGTTCCTGCTCGGGGTGGCGGCCTCCATCATCTCGAGCGAAGGGCTGGTGGACGCCGCCTTCGTGACCGAGCACACTCGCGGCTTCGAGGCGCTGCGCTCGGCCCTGGCGGCGGTGGACGTGGAGGCCATGGCGCGACGTTGTGGCCTGGCTCCGGACGAGATTCGTTCGGTGGCCCAGGAGCTCGCCACCGCCGAGTCCGGGGCGATCATGTTCGACCTGGCCGTCGAGCAGACACTCTTCTCCACGTTGATCTCCTACCTCATCCGAGTGCTCTCGATCGTGACCGGGAACGTCGGGCGTCCGGGTGGCAACATCTTCCCGGAGACGGCAGCCCCGCCCCAGCGAAGCCCCGGACGCTTCGAGGAGCCCGAGCGCACCCTCGCCTCGGGCATCCGCTCCATCGAAGCCCTCACGAACTTCGGGATGTTCTCGCCCACCCTCGTGCCCGAAGAGGTGCTCCTCGACCATCCCGAGCGCCTGCGCGCCCTGGTGGTCGAAGGCGCGAACCCGCTGCTCTCCTACTCGGACACCTCGCGCTGGCGCGAGGCCTGCGATGCCCTCGATCTGCTGGTGGTCATCGAGCCCGCCATGACCGAGACCGCAGAGCTCGCCGACTACGTGCTCCCCACCCCCTGCGGCTACGAGAAGTGGGAGCAGGCGCTCTTCCCCAAGGGCTACCCCGAGATCCACGTGCAGCTGCGCCCGCCGGTGATCCCCGGCCCCGAGGAGGCGCTGCCCGAGCCGGAGATCTACACGCGCCTCGCCGAGGCCATGGGGCTCATCGAGGAGCCTCCTGCCCGGCTCCACGAGCTCGCCCGCGAGGCCCTGGAGCCGGCGGGAGCGATGGCCTACCTCGCGGAGCTCCAGGCTGCGGCCCAGGGGGACGAGGCCCGGGTGATGTTCTGGGGCTACCGCACCCTCGGCCCGCAGCTTCCGTCACCCGCCCTCGTCTCGGTGTGGGCCGCGTGCCATCAGAACGCGATGCTGCGGCCCGAGGGGGTGCTCCGCACCCTCGGCGACGCGTGGAAGGACCGCAATCCTTTCGAGATCGCCGCGGAGCTCTTCCACCGGATCCTCGATCACCCGGAAGGGGTGGAGATTGCGCGCGCGGACCTCGAGGATCCCCTGGCCTCGAACATCCGCCACGAGGATGGGAAGATCCGGCTCGCGCCGGCGCCGATGCTCGACGAGATCGCGCGCGCAGTGGAGAGCGAGCCCCCCACCGATCCGGAGCGGCCCTTCGTGCTGGCAGCGGGCATCCGCACGCCGTGGACGGCGAACACCATCCAGCGAGATCCCGCCTGGCGCAAGGGCCGGGGTCCCCACTGCACGCTCCACCTCGCTCCCGCCGACGCCGAAGGGCTCGGCATCGCTGAGGGCGAACCGGTCCGGGTCTCCACGCGACGCGGGTCCGTGGAGCTCCCGGCCACCCTCGACGGCAAGTGCCGGACGGGGCACGTCTGGATCCCCAACGGGTTCGGGATGTCCTACCCGGGTCCGGACGGTCGTCCGCAGGTACAGGGCGTCAACATGAACGAGCTGACGGACGTGGCGGACCGCGACCCCATCAGCGGCTGCCCCCACCACAAGTACACGCTCTGTCGCATCGAGCGCGTCTGTGGCCCTCAGACGACCCCGGACCGCGACACGAGCGCAAGCGCCAGAGGCGCGCGCAGCGAGGCGAAGCCGAGCGTAGCTGTGGTGCCTGCGGGCTCTGCCCGCAGGCGGACCCACATATTTCAGGCGCCGAGGGTCTTCTTGATGCCGGCGATCCCGCCCCGGTAGATGCCCTGGATCAGGCCCGACGCCTGGTCCTCGGTGCCCTTGGGGTCGTAGGTGCTGCTCCACTCCACACTGCAGCCATCGCCCTGCTCGATCACCTTGACGGTGGAGAGGTAGTTGTCGAAGGGCAGTGGGTGGTCGCCGATGATCGCGTAGGAGAGGCTCCGGCCGGCGTCGTCGAAGGCCTCGAGCCGCTCCTGGAGCTTGAGTCCTCCGCCCATCGTGATCGTGCGCACCGCGCCGACGCCCTCGCCCTCGACGGTGCAGCCGTCGATCCCCGCCGAGAACCGGGTGATGCCGCCGAAGTCCCGGAACAGATCCCACACCGAGTCTGCGCCGGCGTTCACGTTCTCCACGACCTTGACACTCGCCATTCCAGCTCCTCTCGCCCAGCCGTCTCACCCCCGCGCGCCCCATGGTTCCAGAGTGAAGAGGCGCGCACAACCGGGGGGAGGGAGTCGGCTTCCGCTACCCTCCGAGCATGCAGCTCCCGGCTCGCGCGATCGCCCTGGCTCTCGTGGCCACCGTCGGCGTCTCCTGCGCACAGTCGGCTCCGAAACGGAGCCCGCGGCCGCGACCCAGCGGCTTCCTGGGCGACTACCAGCGCTTCCGGGTCGATCCCTCCCGGAACGGCGCGCTCGTCTATCGTCAGGCCGGGACCAATCTCTCCGCCTACGACCGGATCCTGATCGAGCCCATCGTCTTCTGGCCCGAGAACGCTGCCGGTCAGCTCGACGCCGCCGACCGGGAGCACCTGACCCGCTACTTCCAGAATGCCATGGAGAAGGCGGTGAGCGGGGTCTATCCCCTTGCCCGGCAGCCGGGTCCGGGCGTCCTCCGCGTGCGCACGGCACTCACCGGAGCGGCTCCCACGCGCCGCGATCAGGTGCAGGTCTCGGCGCAATCCGCGGACCGCTACGATTCGGGCGCCAGCCAGATCCGGCGATCTCAGGGCTGGGCGACCGTGGAGGCCGAGCTCGTGGACTCCGAGTCCGGCGAGCGGAAGCTGGGCGTGGTCGCGCGCCGCGACGTGAGCGCTCCGATCAGCAGTCTCTCGAAGTGGGGTGATGTCGAGAAGCTCCTGGACCAGTGGGCGCGCAACCTGCGCCTCGAGCTCGACTCCGCCAAGCCCTGAATCCAAACAGCGCTTGACCGGGCGGGATCGTTCGCGACACTCCCCGTGCGACGGGGTTCTCACGAACGAGGGGGGTATCGGTGAGACATCGCAGGTCGACATGGGTCGTCGCGCTGGCGGCTACGGCTTGGATCGGTCTTGCACCGGCTACGGCCCAGGCCGAGGGTCTGGGCAAGGCGTTCGGGCTGGGAATCGGCTCCGCGCTCTGCAGCCTGCTCTACGGGCCGGCCAAGATCGTCTACGCGGGGCTCGGAAGCTTCATCGCAGGTGGGGCATGGGCCCTCTCCGGGGGCGATGCGGCGG
>JBDLIK010000083.1:0-9541 GCA_039714895.1 Myxococcota bacterium
GCAACACCATGATTCGACACTTGAAGCTTCTTCTCCTGGCTTTCGTCCTCCTCCCGGTGGCCTCACAGAGCGCCCCACCGGTCGTTCCCGATCTCTTGAGCTACCAGGGCGTCCTGCTCGACGACCTCGGGGTTCCCCGAACGGGCAGCGTCGACCTCACGCTCCGCATCTGGGACGCGCCGTTCAGCGGAAGCCTGATCTACGCGCAGACGTTCTCGGGGGTGCCGCTATCGGACGGCGTCTTCACCGTCGCCCTCGGACCGGCCGGGGCCGCAACCGACCCGCCCAACCCGCCCCCGCTCTCGACGGACCTGTCGGAGGCGGTGGCTGGCGACCTCTCGGGGACGAGTGCGAGCCGCTTCCTCGAGGTCACCGTCGGTACCGAGGGCGCGCTGACCCGCACCCAGATCCTGACCGTGCCCTACGCGCTCCGCGCCGAGCAAGCGGCCCAGGCCGAGCTGGCGGCGGTCGCCACCACGGCACTCTCGGCCGCCGACGCCACGAGTGTGGGGGGCCTGCCCGCGGAGGTCGTGACGGAGATCTTCGAGCACACCAACCTCGACGGCTCGGGGCCCCCCAACGCCGACCCCAGCGAGGGGCTCGGTGACACGGATCTCGACGGGATCGCCAACTTCGTCGACTCGGACAACGACAACGACGGCCTCGACGACTCGACGGAGGTCGGCCAGGGTACGGACATCAATCTCATCACGCCCTCGGTGCTCACCGTGTCCCCGCCCACGGGCAACTTCAGCGAGATCCAGACGGTCACCGTCACCGGAACCGAGTTCCAGCCGGGCATCGGTGTGATCTTCGGCGCCGAGAGCCCCACGCCCACCAGCGTCACGACCCAGAGCTTCGACGTCAGCGTGGGCCCCCAGACGGCCGGCTTCGTCGATGTGTTCGTCACGCGGATCAACGGCGAGACCGGAACGCTCGCGAACGCGTTCGAGTTCATCGGAACCGAGCTGGGCACCCATTCCGTGCCCGCCCTCGCAGACACCCAACTCTCCCTGGGCGTGATCGGCCCGCGCACGGCGATCGGCGGAAGGCACGCGTACCAGTTCGACTCGGACAGCGATGGGAGCCCGGACGTCACCGTTCTCTTCGGGAGCAACAACGTCGCCCTCGGCCAGATCGCAGTGGGCTTCACCCCGGGCGGCGATCTCTTCGGGCTGCGCTGTCGGTTCACCACGGGCGTCGGCTGCGACATCGAGCTCACCACGGACACGGACGCCGACTTCGACCTGAACGACGAGACCCCGGTCCTGATCGAGAGCTTGGCGACTACGGGCTCGAGCAAGTTCATCACCGCGCCGAGCGTCAGCTTCGATCCTTCCGGTCGCCCCGTGGCGGGCTACGTAAAGCCAGTCGTGGGATCAACGAACGCGACGGTGGCCCACGACCGCGACGGGGACGGCGCATTCACCGGCACGAACGAGATCGTCGAGGTGGGTACGTTCATCGGCACCCTCAACCTCGGCGAGGTGGCCGCCTCGCCCACCGGCGAGGTGGCGTTCGTCTACTGGGACAACGCCAACGGCGAGATCGACGTGGCCTGGGATCGCAACGGCGACGGCGACTTCACCGACACCGTGGGCGGCAATCCGGAGCAGTTCATCCTGGCCTCCGGCGCAACGCCCACCTGCGTGGGCGCGGGCTTCGCGCCCGACGGCGACCTCTCCGTGATCTACGACCAGGGAGCTGGGGCGACCTTCGCGCGCGACCTGAACCAGGACGGAGACTTCGACGACGGCGGAGAAATCTCGGTTGTCGCGGGCTCGACCGGCCCGGCCTGCGACCTGGTAGGCGGCGGCCCGACCCTGACGGCCGGCTTCGTCACGCAGGCGGGCTCCGTGCGCATGCTCCTCGATCTGAACGACGACGGCGACTTCGACGAGGCCGGCGAGAACGTCGAGCTTGCCACCTCGATCGGCGTGGAGCGTCTGGTGCTCGCCGAGAACGGCGCCGGAAGCTTCTTCATGGCGACCTCCGGAGCACCCGCGAACGACCTGATCCTGATCGATCCGATCCCGTGAGCGCGTGCCGCCAGCCTGGATTCGACCCGATGATCCTCAGGCGTGACGGCTGAAGCGTCCGTGGCGCGAGCCGGCGAGCAGGCTCAGGAACTCCACGCCCGATAGGTGGACGAGATCCTCGTGGTCACCTGCCTCGAAGTACACGTCGGGGGTGTTGAGCAGGCTGTCGTCCACCACCGTCGGCAGGCCGTAGGCGGCTCCCAGCGGCGGAACGGCCCCCACCTCGCAATCCCGGAACAGCTGCTCGAGTTCGGGCTCCGTCGCGAGCTCCAGGGTCCGGTCGAGCTGCTCGGTGAGCTCGCGAATCCGGATCCGGTGGGAGGCGGGCAGCACCGCCATCATGTAGCCACGCTCGTCCTCGAGCAGCACGCTCTTCGCCACCCGTTCCCCTGGAACCTGAGCCGCCTGCGCGGCTTCCAGCATCGAGGCGCTGTGCGAATGGGGGATCAGCTCGTAGTGTGCCCCGCGGGAATCGAGGAACCACTTGAGTCTGGTTGCGATGGACATGGCTTTCCTCCAGTCGGCACCGGCGAAGTCGCAGCGCGGGCGCGGAGGAGCGGCGGAGTCAAACAACGTTGGCTGGCGCCGGAGCCGCGATCCGAGGCGCTCCCCCAGTGTGCTCCTGACGACCTTCTTGCGCAAGCGCCGTCGAAGGCGGCAGGGGCAGGGATTGCGGCCGGGCCCCAGGCCTTGTAGGACCACGGGGGAGGAGCGCCATGTGCCTGCGCCAAGCGGCGGCCCTGCGCATCCCGGCTGCGATCGCGGGTCTGGCGTCCACCGCGTTGGGACCCGTCGTGTGTGCTGACCAGACGCCTTCGAACGAGTTTCAGGAAGCCGCCCGAGAGATGCTCGTGCGGGAGCTCGAAGCCGCGGGCGTGCGCGACCCACGCGTGCTCGCAGCGCTGCGCGCGGTGCCGCGCCACGAGTTCGTCCCCCCTCCCGAGCGGGCCCGTGCCTACGAGAACCGCCCGCTTCCCATCGGAGAGGGCCAGACCATCTCCCAGCCCTTCGTGGTGGCCGCCATGTCGGAGGCGCTCGAGCTCTCGGGGGACGAGCGGGTGCTCGAGATCGGCACCGGGTCGGGCTACCAGGCGGCGGTGCTCGCGGAGCTCGCGGAAGAGGTCTTCAGCATCGAGATCGTCCCGTCCCTGGCCCGGGAGGCCGCCGAGCGCCTCTCGCGGCTCGGCTACGACCGCGTGCACGTCCGCCAGGGGGATGGCTATGCGGGATGGCCCGAGGAGGCTCCCTTCGACGCCATCGTCGTCACCGCGGCGCCGGACCACGTCCCCAAGCCCCTGATGGATCAGCTGGCGCTGGGCGGACGCCTGGTGCTTCCGGTGGGTCCGCTGTCCGCCCAGGAGCTGGTGCTGGTGACGCGGGATGAGGACGGCACTCACCAGAGACGCTTCATGGACGTGCGCTTCGTACCGATGACGGGACGCGCCCAGCAGTAGCCGGGCTGACTCGGGAGGGGCTGCCCGGGATTCGGGCAGCGGCTGCCGCGAGAGTGGGCGGATCCCCCTGGGAGGCTGCTCCCGGAGCCGCCCTCCGTCCGCACGCGTTGGCCTGATTCTTGCTCCCCAACGATCCGTGCGTGTGTATCTGCTCGAGTTCGACCGCCCCGAGACGCTGTCGCGAGCCTTCGAGCTCGTGCTCGAGTCGGGGCGGGTACGGAGCTGCAGCGCCGAGTCGGGCTCCCGGCGCCTCCGCTTCGTGGCTGCGCCGCGTCCCGGCGACCGCCTGCTCGAGCGCATCTACCTCGACGGCGGGCTCACCTGGTGCAGCCGTCACGAACCCGTCCCGACCTCGTGCACTCCAGACCCGCCGCCCGGGAAGCGCCTCAGGCGCTCGCCTCCCCCTCGCGCAGGCGGGTGAGCAGTGCCACGAGATCGGCGGGCGGCATGGGCTCCGCCTCGAGCGTCGAGTCCTTGAGCGCCTCGAAGTGCAGGATCCCGATCTTCTCGTAGGCGTCGCGCACCCGGGGCGTCAGCAGCCCCAGCCGCTTCAGGTTGGGCACGATCTTCGAGAAGAGCATCTGGCGGAAGCCCGTCATGAAGGGGGTCCGCTTCGCCCACTCCACCCAGACGGGCACGTCCCAGCCCATGCGCTCGTAGACCTGCTCCATCAGCAGCCGATCCCGCATCAGGTGCGTGGCCTCGATGATGAAGTCCTCGCGCTCGCGCAGCTCCGCCTCGCCCATGTCGTGGTAGAGGCCCTCGAGAGAGAGGACCCCGAAGGCCACGTGGCGGGCCTCGTCTGCCATGATCCGGGTGGTGATCTCCTGGATCAGCGGCTCGTCCGGCATCTGTACCTTCATCAGTCCGAAGGCGGCCAGGGCCAGGCCCTCCACCATGATCTGCATGCCGAGATAGGTCATGTCCCAGCGTGAGTCGGAGATGATCTGTGTCAGCAGCGTCTGGAGGTGTGGGTTCACCTCGAAGGATCTGCCCAGCTTCTCGGTCAGGTAGCGGTGGTAGACCTCCACGTGACGCGCCTCGTCGGCGACCTGGTTGGCGGCGTACCACTTCGCCTCCTCGTCCGGAGCCGCCTGGACGATCTTCGCGGTGGCGACCAGCGCTCCCTGCTCCCCGTGGAGGAACTGGGAGAGCATCCAGGCGTTCATGTTGAGCTGCATCTCGATGGACTGTTCGGGCTCGAGGTGGCGCGGCGGGTTCAGCATCTGGTTGAAGAGATCGGCAGAGCCCGCTCCCATCCGGTCCCGCATCATTTTCTCGAGATCCACGTCCACCGACCAGTCGAGGTCCGAAGCGTTCCAGGTGGCCAGCTTCCCCTTCTCGTAGAGTCCGAGCAGATTCTCGCGCTCGAGGGCGTACTGCCAGTCGAAGACCGTGTCCATGGTGCATCCGACTGCCTCTCTGTCGCCGGAGGACGGCAGCGGAAGAGGATTGTGCTGGGTGTACTTCATCGCGGGACTCCCTTGGCGAGAGCCTAACACGGAGACCCGTTCGACACCGGCGTTCAGCGCACGTCGCTTCGGCTCTTGGGCTCCGGTCCAGCGACGGGTTCGGGCGCCTCGACCGGCACCAGGTGACGCGCTGCAAGGCTTCGGATGGGGCGAGCGACCTCGCCGACCAGCTGATCGAACGGTCGTCTCGCGTCCAGCACGATCACGGGCGCGCCCGAGCCCCACGGGCCCTGCCGCCGCCCCGGGCCGGAACGCAGCGTCCGGAGCTTCGAGAGCCCTTGGGGAAGCGAGCCGGGCTCGTCCAGGACCACGATGAGGTCGGCTCGAGGTGCTGGCGAGGTCTCGTGGCACGAGCCCGCGGATCGCCAGCCGCCGCCCCTGAAGCACTCGACCTCGAAGCGGCCGTGGAGGATCACGATGAAGCCGCCTCGTCGGTACCACCAGCCCGCGAGACGCCGCACGAGGCCCATGACGCGCCCGGAGCTGGAGGTCCCGGACGGAAGCAGGCGGAGCAGCCAGCCTGCCATGGGGAGACGGTTGCTCGCTTCGGGGCGGGGGCCATCCCGAAGGTGGATGGCGGGCACCGGCAGCCGCCGCACGAGCTCGCGTGCGACGCGTGTCCCGATCGCATCGGGGCCGACGAGGGCCACGGTGAACATCTCTGGGGCTCCTGGAAGCTGGGGATCCTGCGGTCGATGCCGCCCGCAGGGATCACTTCGTCATCAGCAACACGCCCCGCACATCGCCGAGGAACTCCGAGATGCCCGTGAGAAGCGGGCACCGCTCGGAGGCGAAGCCCGCGCCGACGGGCAGACGGCTGTCCGCCGCGAGCGCCGTCGGGGCCAGGCTGTCCCACCTGGCGCGTTCGAACGCGTGGATCTCGGCGAGGCTCTTTCCGACACCCATGCGGAAGGGCTCCAGCAGGCGGGCTGATCAGGGTTGAAGGAGGAGGATCCGACGCCCTGGGCGCAGCAGGCTGGGCGGCACCGCACACGTCGGCTTCTGGATCTGCGTGGTGCGCTGCGACGCAATGTGTTGAAATGACTAGAAAATCGTCCGCCCGGCCGATCGCGCCGGCCCCGGGTCCCTAGCCCGCGGCGAGCTTCCGAGCCAGCCGCTCCGCCTGGCTGGCTGCACCCATCTCGCCGAACAGCGCCTGGGCCGCCTCGAGCTCGCGACGCGCGAGCGTCTCGTCCCCCTTGGCATCGGCAAGCTCCGCCCGCTCGAGGTGCAGGAAGGGCTCGTGGAAGCGGGCGCCCATCGCCCGGGCCGCCCGAAGGGCGTCGTCCAGGGCGGCTTCGATCGCTGTGGAGTCGTTCGGCTCCTCGCGCCGGAGCAGGCGCGCGCGCAGGCGGTGGACGAGGGGAAGATGGACCCGGGTGCCGATCCGCTCGCCCGCGGCTCGGGCTTCGTCGAGGGTCTCGCGCGCGCGGTCGAGCTCGCCGAGCTCGAGGCGTGCCTGCGCCATCCGCACGAGGGTCTCCGCCACGGTCTGCATGGACGTCCGGAACCTGTAAGCGGTCTCCCGCGAGAACTCCAGGGCCACCAGCGCCTCCTGCCACTCCCCGTTCTGCAGGTGCGCCGCTCCGAGCTCTCGTTGGCTGAACACGTGGATGGCGGGCGTGGCTCCCCATTCCTCGATGCCGGCCGCGGCGCGGCGAGCATGCGCCAGCGCACCCCGCGGATCGCCGGTGAGCTCGCACAGCTGGACGTAGAAGAGCTGGGCCAGATGGGCCATCATATCGGGCGCCTGCGTAGCGCGCGTGAGGTCTTGCTCGGCCTCGCGCACGCGACCCTGGAGCGTGTGCAGCATGCCGCGCACGATGAGCAGGAAGTGGAAGGGGCTGTAGCCGATCAGCTCGGTTCCCAGCCGAGGGTCGTCGCCACACAGTGCGATGCCCTCGTCTGCGCTGCGCATGCTGGACTCGAGGTCCCCCAGGAAGTAGCCCACGACGGTCACGCCCCAGCGCGCGGCCACGCGCAGCCCCGGATCCGACGTCCGATCCGCCTCCGTCACGGCCTGGGAGACCAGCTGCGGGGCCTCCCCGCCGGCGCCGCGGTAGAGCGTCTGGATTGCGTAGCTCAGCATGGCGTAGGCCTTCGCTCCGGGGTCTTCCGCACGATCGGCCAGCTCGAGCGACTCCCGGAACAAGGTCTCGGCCTCCCGCTCGGGGAGACCGGCCCGCAGCCCGTACCAGAGGATCTGCGCCCGCACGGTGGCCGCCCCGGCCAGCGTCTCGGTCGAGGGCGGAAGGAGATCGACCAGCTCCTTCAGCCGACGGAAGTGACGCAGGGCCTCCTCGAGATGGTGGAAGCCGATGGTCTCCGCAGCTCGCCGGTGCCAGCGCGCGGCCTGGCGTTCGTCTCCGGCCTCGTCCCAGTGATGGGCGAGCAGCGCCGCGCGTTCGTCCAGGCGGTCCGCGTTGGCCTCCTCCAAGGCACCCGCCACCGCCGCATGCATGCGCCGGCGCCGATCCTGGAGCTGGGATTTGAGGGCCACCTCCTGGGTGAGCGGATGTTTGAAGGCGTACTCGACGATGGGGTAGAGCGCCTCCTCGTACACGAACTCGGCGGCCTTGAGCACGCCGAGGGCCTCGGACAGGTCCAGTCTGGGAAGGTCCACCACCGCCGCCAGGATCGGCTCCGCGAACTCGGTGCCGATCACGGAGGCGGCCTGGAGGACGTGCTTGTCCCGCTCCTGGAGCCGGTCGATGCGTGCGGACAGCAGCGAGTGCACGGTGGGCGGGATGGCGAGCTCGTCGATCGGCGTCACCAGCCGGTACGCGCCCCGCATCCCCTCGAGGTTGCCGGCCTCGATGAGGCCCCGCACCGTCTCCTCTGCGAAGAAGGGGTTGCCGCCGGTCCTCGTGTGGATGGTCTCGGCCAGCCCCGCCAGACTCGCATCCTCCCCCAGCAGGTCCCGGATCAGCTCCGCCACCGCCTCGGGCCCCAGCGGCGCCAGCGGCAGCTGCCGGTACCAGGACTTCTGCATCCAGTCGGCGTGGTACTCGGGACGGAAGTTCACCACCAGCAGGTTCGAGCTGCCCGCCACGGCCTCCACGAGCTGCTCGACCCAGGCCTCGCTGGCGGCGTCGATCCAGTGCAGATCCTCGATCAGGGTGACGACGGTGCCCTCGGCGGGCGGGCGCTGCACCAGACTCCGGATGACGCCGAACAGGCGGCGCTGTCGCTCCTCCGCCGACATGCTGGGCGTCGGGTTATCGGGGTCGGGCACGCACAGCAGCTCGAACAGCAGCGGCAGCACCTCCCGGTAGCTCACGTCGAACAGCAGCATGCGGCCCGCGATCTTCTCCCGGGTCGTGCGTTCCGAGTCGTGCCCGGTGATGCCGTAGTACTCGCGCAAGACCTGCAGGATGGGAAGCAGCGAGATGTTCCTGCCGTGGGCCACGCACTGGCCCCGCAGCACCCGCCGGCCCTCGCGCTGGCAGCGCTCCAGGAACTCGAAGCAGAGGCGGCTCTTGCCGGTTCCAGCCTCCGCCACGACCCCCACGACCTGGCCGTTTCCGGCCTCGGCCTGCTCGAGAGCGTCCTCCATGGCGGCCATGTCGCGATCGCGGCCCACGAACTGCGTGAGTCCCCGGGAGCGCGAGACGTCGAAGCGCGTCTGGGCCTCGGCGACTCCCTGGAGCTGCTGGACGGGAACCGCCCCGGCGACGCCCTTCACCTGGAAGGCGCCCAGGTCCCGGAGGTCGAAGTAGCCCGACGCCAGGGCGGCGGTGGCATCCGCCAGATAGATCGTGTCCGGCGAGGCCAGCTCCTGCATGCGCGCCGCCAGGCCCACGGTGTGACCCTGTGCGGTGTAGTCCATGCGCAGGTCGTCGCCGATCTTTCCCACCACGACCTCGCCGGAGTTGAGTCCGATGCGCGTGGAGAGGTTGAGGCCGTGCTCACGCTTGACCTCGCGGGCGTGCTCGGCGAGCTGCTCGTGAAGCTCGAGGGCGGCGTAGCAGGCACGCTGGGCGTGGTCCTCATGCGCGATGGGGGCGCCGAACAGCGCCATGATCCCGTCGCCGGTGTACTGGTTGACCGTTCCCTCGAAGCGGTGCACACCGTCCGCCAGGATCTGAAAGAAGCGGTCCAGGATGCCGTGCCAGGCTTCCGGGTCCACCTGCCCGGCGAGCTCCATGGAGCCCTTCACGTCGGCGAACAGGACCGTCACCTGCTTGCGCTCCCCCTCGAGCGCGCTGCGACTGGTGAGAATGCGCTGGGCCAGGTGCTTCGGGGTGTAGGAGGCGGGAGCTCTCTCGGGCGGCGGTTCGATCTGCGCCTCGGCGCGACCCGGAGACGGCGCTTGGCCGGTCCAGATCAGCACCCGCCCGTCCTCGTCCGCCGCGATGCGCTGGACCTGGATGAGCTCCTCCTTCAGATCCTCCAGGGTCTCCTCGTCGAGCTCGAACTGGCGCCGCAGCATGCGATACGAGATGCGACCGTTCTGCTCCAGAAAGCCGCGAACCTGGCTGATGATCTCCAGAAGGTTCATCTGGCTCCCGCTCTGGGGGCGGGCCCTGGGCGACGGATGCCGCCGGGCCGCCTCGGAGCCGCATCCTACCAGAGC
>JBDLIK010000084.1:0-9537 GCA_039714895.1 Myxococcota bacterium
GCAGCGTGCGCGAGCGTACGCTGGGAGAGTCGGTAGACGAGGACGAGCGTGCCCAGCCCGAAGGCGATGCCCAACAGCTTCGTCGCGCTCACCAATGGCATGGGCAGCCACACGAGACCGACCAGGAGAAGCTGCCACGGTAGGGAGCTGCCGGTCTCGAGGGGAGCGTCACCGGGGTTGAACACGTACCCGTGGCCCGCAGCCAGATTCTGCGCCACCCGCAGGTAGATGAACGTGTCCTCGTCGACCTGATCGTAGGTGAGGAAGGAGAGCGCCAGGTAGGCTGCGCACGCTGCGGGCAGGGCCACTAGCGCGAGGATCCGATTCCGCTTCGGGCTCTCGGCTCCCCGCGCTTCCTGCTCGACCGTGCCCGTGTTGGCCATGGTCGGCCGCCCTCCCTAGTCAGGCCGCACGGCGATCAGGTACTGGAACAGCCCTCGGCCCGTCTCGGCCCGCAGCAGGCGATCCAGCATCCGCACCCACCAGCCCGGGCCGGCCGGAAACGCCAGGAAGGCCCGATGCTCCAGCACCCGAAAGTGCTCGCCGGCCAGCTCCGAGAGCGCGCGCATGGTCAGGAAGCGATGGGGACCCTCGGGCAACTTCAGGTGGAGTCGCTCTGCGAGATCCAGGAGTCGCTCGCGGTCCCCGTTGGGCGTCACCGCCACGAAGCATCCCGCGGGTGACAGCACGCGGGCCAGCTCCTTTAGCATTCGCGCGGGATCGGGCAGGTGCTCCAGCAGGTTGATGGCGAACGCACCATCGAAGCTCCCGTCCGCGTACGGCAGCCGTTGTGCATCCGCCACCTGACACGCCACGTCGCCCCGCTCGCCAGCGCGCAGCATCGCGATGCTCAGATCGCACGCCAGCTTGACGGGAGCCGGCAGCGCGGAGACCAGGTGCGCCGTCCCGGCGCCCACCTCGAGCACGCGTCGGGAGCCGCCGAGTGTGCGCTGCAGCAGCTCGAGGTAAGTCCGTTGACAAGCAGCGTTGGCGCCCCGGTCGTAGCTCCCTGCCAGGCGTCGGTAGTGCTCCCGCACGCCTCGGGTCGAGATCTCGCCCCGCGTTTCGTGAAGGGCACGGTCCTCTCCGCTGCGTTCCGCCCCGGTCACGCGCGCTCGAGATCCTCGACCCGCTCGAGCGCCCTCAGGATCAGACCCGATTGGCTGCGATCTTCGGGATAGAGGAACGCGGAGTCCAGCAGGTGAAGGCCCTGGATGGGTGAACGCGGACTGGGGAGCTGCTTCAGGAACCCCGTCGGACAGATGGCCTGGGCAAAGGGAGCGCGGAAGACGCGCCAGCTGAGGAGGTCGGAGTCTTCGAGCGAGGAAGATACGAGCTTCACGCCCTGCCAGGTCTGCTCGAAGATCGTCTCCTCGTCGGCTCGATAGAGAGGCCTGTCCGTTGCAACGTAGTAGGGCACGTAGACCACGTGGTCCTGCCCGCCGAGCGGGTTCAGGTTCGTGTACTCGATCAGTCCGTTGAAGGGGACTCTGGAATCGTGGACGTTGTACCAGAAGTAGCGCGAGCACCGTCGCTTCAGCTTGAGGACCACGCACACCACCCCGATGTAATCGACCCGCTGCAACGCCTCGGAGTAGCTCTCCCATCCTGGGGGCAGCAGGCCGGCAACGATCGGGAACGGCAGCGAGGAGACGACCCGGTCGCACTCGAAGCTGCCGCCCTCCGCGAGCCGGAGTCCTCGCACACGTCCGTCCTCGACTTCGAGGTGCTCGATACCCTGTCCGAGCCGGATCTCCACCTTTCGCTCGACCAGGCCCTCGATCAGGGTGTCCAGCAGCAGGGAGGTCCCTCCGCCTTCCAGATAGCCATGCTTTCCCTTGCTCCTGGCGACTCGATGCAGGCGATGCCAGACCCAGGCCGCCGAGATCCGATCGTGGAGTTCGCCGAACTTGAGAGAGAGGAGGGGATGCCAGATGACGTCGTAGGCTCTCTGACCGATGCGGTCGATGAGCCACGGCCGCCCCACCAGCTCGTCGAGCTGCCTCCACTCCCGCCGGTAACGCGCCTCCAGCGCGAACAGGCCGAAGCGGAGTCTCTGCAGGAGCGGGATCGCGGAGAACCGAAGCAGGTCGAGGGGACTGGTGAAGGAGTGCTCGTTGCCTTCGTGGTAGAACCCCGTCCGGGCCTTGACGAAGCGGATCTTCTCGGCGAGCCCGAGCTCCGCGCAGAGCTGGAAGTAGCCCGTGTCCTGAAGGCAGAGGAAGTGGTAGAAGCGATCCACGCGTAGACCGTTCAGGTCGGCGGTGGAGATCAGCCCCCCTACGGCGGGAGCGCGCTCGAACACCTCGACCCGATGCCCGCGCCCTGCCAGGAACCAGGCAGCCGAGAGACCGGAGATCCCCGCGCCGATGATTCCGATGCGCAGAGGCCGCTTTCTCTCGGCAGTGGGCGGCTCGGTCATGCGCGCGCATTATAGACGAGCGCCCGGCCCTCGCGAGCCGTCAGCGGGGCACGAAGAGCGTTTCGGGTCGCACCCGTCCTCCGGTCACGGGGTAGAAGGCGTCGTCGTCCGTGAAGAGACTATCGGGCAGCTGTCGGTAGTTCTCCCGAAGCTCCGTGAAGCGGAACATGGGATGCCGGGGATGGAACGTGAAGTAGTTGTCGAGGACGATGGCCGCGAATCGTCTCTCCCGCATGGCTGCGTTGACGTCCTCGATCAGCTCGCGCTTGAGCGCCTTGTCCGTACCTCGGAAGATGTCGCCGAGATTGTTCTCGTGGGCGTAGGAGCGCTTTCCGGCGAGATCCGCGAGGTACCCATGGCCGGGCAGATACACCTCGCCTTCGATCCCACGGAGCCGCTCGACGAAGGCCTCGCCGGCCTCCCGATCGGCCCGGGTCGGAACCTGCTCCCGAGGGGAGTAGCGCAGGAGCCAGAACTGCAGCAGGCAGAGGGCCCAGAGGGCCATCGTCGCGGACGCCGCCCCTCGGCCTGGTGTCCTTGCCAGCCACCGGGTGGAGACGCCCAGGCCGAGGCCGAAGAGCACCGCCAGGTAGGCGTAACCCGGCATCAGCACGTTGGCGTAGCCACCCGCGTGGCGGATGGAGCTCCAGGACACCCCCACCATGCCCAGAGCCGCGAGGGCGTGGAACAGGACCTCCCGTTCGCGGCGCCAGGCACCCACCGCGAGCGTGATGAGCGAGAGCGCGCAGACGACGGGTAGCGTCTCGAGGAGATGGCTCCAGTAGGGAACGGGGACGGTCGGATGCTGTCCCAGCATCTTCACGGTGTAGTAGAGGTACCAGCCGTCGTGAAGGTGATCGAGCAGGAGCGAGGTGCCGATCAGCGCGGCGGCGAGCACCAGGCCCCAGCGGAGGCCCCGCCTCCAGTCGACCAGCAGCAGGTAGGCCCACACAGGCACCGCCACCACCAGGGCGCTCTGCTTGGTGAGGGTCGCGAGAAAGAAGAGCGCGGCGGCGGCAGGGACTCCGCGTCGCGGATGGAAGCGGGCCACGGTGAGCGCGGCGAGGACGAGGAGCAGGAAGAGCGAGTCCACGCGTGCGACGTCGAACCACGCCCCTCCGATCCGAAAGGTGGCCGCGAACAGACCGGCAGCGATCCATCCCAGGCGCAGGCTCCCGGTCTCCCGCCGGACGAAGAGCCCGATCAGCACGAAGGTTCCCAGGATGGCGGCGAAGGAGATCATCCGCAGCGGAAGCAGGCTCAGGCCCGTGAGCTTGCAGATCCCCGCCGAGACGTAGAAATAGAGGGGCGTGTAGGCATGGGGGGCAAACTCGATGGAGGGCTTCACGTAGATCTTCTCGCCGTCGAGGATCCGCTGCACGGCGTGGGCCACCGACCCCTCGAGCCACTCGAGCTCGAAGGGGTGACCGATGCGCAGACCCGCAATCGCCAGGTAGAGGAGGAGGTAGACGGCTGCCACCGCCACCGTCGCCGCCATGGCGAGCCGAACGGCCCTCGAAGCCTCCGGCGTCGAACCGGCTTCGACCACGCTCTCCCTCCTGCTCGCGCAGCACCATGCCTCAAGCTCCCGGTCGGAGCACGGGGGCGCCATGCCGGGTAGGTAGCCCAACCCCGCGGGGAACCGGGAAAGAGGGGAAAGAGGCTAGGATGTTCAGGGGGACCGGCGCCCATTCCTCCCGTGAACGGTTGCTGCCCGTCGCCCTCGACCTCATAGAGCTCTGATGCGGATGGAGGAGGGGAAGGGCGTGCGGTCAGCGCGAGACCGGCGCGTGACGCGCCTCCGGGCCTCCCTCCCGGTGATCGTGCTGGTCGTCCTCGTGACCGTGTTCGCGGCGCGGCTCCTGGACGCCGCCATCCAGAACGCGCTCACCATCGACGAGCCCCACTACATGGGAACGGGCGTCTACCTGTGGCAGACCGGGGACTACCACTTCGAGCGCATCCTCCTCTACCACCCCCCCCTGGCCCATCACCTGGCCAGCCTGCCCCTTCTGCTCTTCGACCTCGACGGCCTTCCGGCGAGCCCAGCCGTGGCGGAGGCCCTCGTCGCAAGGGGCAGCGTGGACCGCACGACGTTGCGCATCGCGAGCCGGATCCCCTTCATCCTGCTCAGCTGCTGGGGGGCCATCCTGCTGTTCTTCTGGGCGCGCGAGGTAGCGGGCAGCGCTTCGGGGCTCCTGGCCGCCTTCCTCGCCAGCATGTCCCCGGCCCTCATGGCCCACGGCTCCCTCGCGCACTCGGACGTCGCCGTGGGAGTGCTCTACTTCCAGACCCTCTACCTCTTCTGGCGCTGGTCCATGCAGCCAACGGGCCTGCGTGTCGTCCTCTGCGGGATCTCCCTCGGCCTCGCCCTGCTCTCCAAGCACAGCGCCATCCTGCTGCTGCCAACGCTCGCCCTCCTGCTGGGTTGGAGCGTGTTCCTCCCACGCCGCCCTCCCGAGGGCGACCCCCGGATCGGGCCAGAGACGCTCGGCCCTCGGCTGCTGTGGGCCGCGGGCGCGGGGGTGACGCTGCTGGGACTTGCCGTGGTCGTGATCTGGCTGGGCTACGGAGGATCCTTCGCCTGGACCGAGAGCCCGCGCTGGCCTGGTGTCCAGCTCCCGGGATGGGCCCAGCCCTTCCTGGTGTACCTCGACGCGCGCGCTGCGCACCGCAGCGGGTTCCTGCTCGGCGAGCTGGCCCCGAACATCTACGGCTGGAAGTTCTTCCCGCTGGCATTCGCCATCAAGACGCCGGTCGGGATCCTGCTGCTCCTGCTTCTCGCCCTGGTCACGCTGTCCCGGTTCCCCTCTCCCCTGGGCCGATTCCTGGGAGTTCCCTGCCTGGTGCTGCTGGGGACCCTCTTCTTCGTGATCAACGCGCCCATGGGGCTGCGTTACATGCTGCCCCTGGACCTGTTGATCCTGCTCCTGATCGCGACCCAGCTCGGCCCCCGCGCCGGCAGCTGGATGCGGGCCACCGTGTTCGGTGCGTGCCTGTGGACGGCGGGAGCGAGCCTGTGGATTCACCCGCACCACCTCGCCTACTTCAACGAGCTGATCGGCGGCCCCGCGCGGGGCCATCACTACGTGCTGGATTCGAACCTCGACTGGGGACAGGACCTGAGCTCACTGGCCCGCTACCTCCAGAGCCGCGGCAACCCGCCCGTGAGCCTCGCCTACTTCGGGGCCGAGAGCCCAGCGGTCTACGGGATCCGGGCGCGGCAGCTCGAGGGCTGCGAGCCGGTGGGGGGAATCGTGGCGATCAGCGTCAACGTCTGGAAGGGTCTCTACGCCTCACCCAGTCCCCTGCTGGCGCCCGTCCCGGGCTGCTACGACTGGCTGCGCGGGCACGAGCCGGTGGCCCGGCCGGGATACTCGATCCTGGTCTACGAGCTGCCCGAGAGGCCGTAGCTGAGCGCCGCCGGCTGCGTGGGGGAAGCCACCGGCGTGGAGATGCCCGGGTCGTACGCCTGGGCGAGCTGCGGGTCCCAGATCTTGCCGGCGTCGTAGAGGTAACGGATCTGGCGGTAGCGAAAGAGCGCCCCGACGACGAATCGGGCCGCGGCGGGCTTCCGAGCCACGGCTCCTACGATCCGGGCCACCATCTTCGCTTCCTCGCGGCCCATGCGACCGACGCTCATCGCGACGCGCACGACGGTCCGGTCGACCCGGCGCCCGGCGTGGTGGACGATGTGTCCGAGGGTCAGGGGCCGGCTGCGCTGCGGCCCCAGCTGATCGATGAACCGCACGATGCGCTCGGCGAAGGCCTGGGGGCTGTAGAGCTTGCTGGCGAGCCAGCGCGTGCCGTGGGTGAGCTCCTCCCGGGTCATCTTCAGGGGGACGATGTTCGTCGACAGTGGGTTCCCGGCGAGCTCGGCGTCGACGACCAGCCGACCCTCCTTCTCCAGGCGATCGTAGAGGGGGGTCGTCGCCGGGGCGACCAGCACCGCCAGCGTCGCGAACGGAATGGCTGCCTCCATCAGGAACTCGTACTGGCGCCGGAAGATGTCGCCGCCGTCGTTGTCGAAGCCGACGATCATCCCTCCGTTGACGATGATGCCCGCATCATAGAAGCGACGAATCCGTTCGACGATGTCGATTCCCACGTTCTGACGCTTCTTCGTCTCGCGCAGGCTGTCCTCGTTGGGGGTCTCGATCCCGATGAAGATGGTGCTGAAGCCCGCCTCGCCCAGAAGTCGGATCAGCTCCTCGTCCTCGGCCGCATCGATCGAGAGCTGGGTGCTGAACGCCATCTGACCTTTTTGACGCCGATTCCAGTCGCGCATCGCACGCAGCAGCTGCTTGGTACGACGCCGGTAGACGGTGAAGTTGTCGTCGGCGATGAAGACCGCCCGGTAGCCGGCCCGATGCAGGACCTCGAGCTCCTGGAGGACGGTCGCGATGGGCTTGTGGCGCTGGACCCGCCCCACGAACTGGATCACGTCGCAGAACTCGCATTCGAAGGGGCAGCCCCGCGAGGTCTGGACGCAGCCGGAGATGGCAGCGTGGTTGGGATACAGATCCCACCGTGGAACCGGAGAGCTGTCCAGCGGCGGCCGGGTACCCGTGTAGCGGTCCTTGAAGCAACCGCTGCGGAGGTCGGAGAAGAGGTCGTCAGCGATCTCCTCGATCTCCCCGCACACGAGGACGTCGGCGTGGGGCGCGACGACCTCGGGCGACAGCGAGGTGAAGGAGCCGCCCATCAGCACCGTCGTGCCCCGACGCCGGAACTCGTCGGCGATGGCCATCATCCGTCCCGACTGCGAGACCTTGCCGGTGATCCCGACGATTTCGGCCCCGCAGTCGAAGTCGACGGGCGCCACGGCTTCGTCGCAGATTCGGATCTCGAAGTCGTCGGGGGCGAGGGCCGCCACCGTCGTGGTGGAGAGATCGCCCACCTCAGCGAAGGAGGGCAGGCCGAGGACCCCGGAGATGTCGCTACCGAAGTAGGTCGGGAGGTCTTCTCTCGGGTTGATGAGGTACAGGGACTTGGGCATCAAGGATCCGCAAGTGGGGCAGAACACACCATCCTACGAGATCCCGGACGTCGCTACAACGACGATCCCCCGCTTGCCCCCGGGGGTGGCGAGCCTCAGGTCGCCATTGGCGTGTCCGAGGCGCACTGCCTGGGGTGAGGGCGCCCTGGTCGAGAGGCGCACCGCCGCGATCTCGCCCCTTCGGGCGCGCGTCTTCGCGGCCGCTCTGTTCGGGCTCGCGGTGGCGGCGCAAACCGCCACGTACCACCGCAGCCTGATTCCGTTGGACGAGGGACAGGCGGTGGCCATCGGTCAGCGGCTCGTCTCCGGCGAGCGCATGGACTCGGACATCCATGCCGGGATCGCGCCCGGCGTCTACTACACGACGGCGCTCCTCTTCACCGTCTTCGGCGTCGACGCGCTGGTCGCGCGCCCTTCGGCGCGTTGGCGTGCCTGGCCATGGAGAAGGGCGAGGTGCAGGTGGGACCGCCTGCGGCGCTTGCAATCTCGCGACGATCTTGGGTCAGGCTTCTAGATGCTAGGATCCGGCCGATGCCTCGCGCCGTCGTCGTCGTTCCCACCTACAACGAGGCCGACAATCTTCCCCTGCTGCTGCCGCGTCTGCTGGAGCAGAACCCAGCTCTCGCCGTCCTCGTCGTGGACGATGACTCGCCGGACGGCACCGGGAAGCTCGCCGACCGACTGCGGGAGTCCAGCGAACGCGTGCACGTGCTCCACCGGTCCGCCAAGCAGGGCCTGGGCCCCGCCTACCGCGCAGGATTCCGCCGGGCGCTCGAGCTGGGGGCCGAGCTGGTGGTCCAGATGGACGCGGACTTCTCCCATCCTCCCGAGATACTCCCAGCCCTGTTCGCCGAGATGGGCGACTACGACGTCGCCATGGGGTCGCGTTATCTGCGGGGGATCACCGTGGTGAACTGGCCCATCGAGCGGATCCTGCTCAGCTACTACGGCAACTGGTACGCGCGCAAGGTCACGGGGCTCCCGCTCACGGATCTCACCGGCGGCCTGCGTTGCATCCGGCGCGAGATGCTCGAGAGGATCGATTTCGAGAGCATCCGCTCCAACGGCTACGCCTTCCAGATCGAGATGAACCATCGCTTCGTTCGCCACGGTGCCCGCATCAAGGAGATCCCCTTCTTCTTCCTCGACCGCACTCGGGGCACCTCGAAGCTCAACAAGTCCATCGGGCTCGAGGCGCTCGGGGTCGTCTGGCGACTCCGCATCAGCGACTGGCGGAGACGCTCGTAGCCGAAATGGCCTCTCCCTGTCGGATCCTGGTGCTGAACGAGCGGGACCCGCTGCATCCCTCGGCGGGGGGAGCCGAGGTGCATCTCTCGGAGGTGTTCGGACGCCTCGCCGCCAGGGGATACGAGGTCGTGGTGGCGGCGAGCAGCTTCCCTGGAGCCTCCCTCCATGAGTGCGTGAACGGCCTTCGCGTGCGGAGGCTGGGAGGGCTGGCCCGCTACTACCCTCGGGTGGCGTGGACGTGTGCCAGGGAGACGCGTCGGGGCGCCTTCGACCTGGTGATCGAGAACTTCAACAAGGTCCCGTTCTTCGCACCGCTCTACGCCGGCGCCCCGGTGCTGGTGCTGTGTCATCACCTCTTCGGCCGGGTCGCGTTCCGGCAAACCGCTTGGCCCCTGGCTGCTGCGGTCTTTGGCGCCGAGCGTTGCGTGCCGCTCGTCTACCGCCGTTGCCAGTTCGTCGCGGTGTCGGAGAGCTCGCGCTCGGATCTAGTGCGACGCGGAATCGCCGAACCCCTGATCCGAGTGATCCACAACGGAGTCTCGCCCTGCTCCGTACCCGTCGACACGACACGGGTGCGCTCCGGGCGAATCGCCTACGTGGGGAGGCTCGAGCCCTACAAGCGGATCGATCTGGTGCTGAGAGCCTTCGCCAGCGTGAAGAACAGGTTTTCAGCCGCGGAGCTGGTCGTGATCGGTCGAGGGAAGGCTCGAGCGAAGCTCGAGAGGCTTGCTCGGGAGCTGGGCCTCGAGGGGCGAGCGCGCTTCACCGGGTTCGTCAGCGACCGGACGCGCGACGAGCTGCTCGCAGGTTCCCGCCTGGCGGTGTGCGCCTCCCCCAAGGAGGGGTGGGGGATCACCGTGATCGAGGC
>JBDLIK010000085.1:0-9534 GCA_039714895.1 Myxococcota bacterium
GCTCCGAGCTGCCGTGACCTCGCCCGAGGACCGGTCGGGAGACGACCGCGATGCCACGCATGCCTACGCCGGACCCATCGCCGGTACGATCTCCCGACGGAAAATCACCGCCGCCATCCTCGCGGTCTCGGAAAGAAGGAAAAGGTCCGAGCTCTGCGCATCTCACCGAACGCAAAGAGGAATTCCGGAGCAGCCGGCGGGATCAGACTTGGGCTTCGACTCTGGCTTCGAGGAGGTGACAGCCACGGGACACACCGAGGCTCCGCACCCCGGTGTCAGACCGAGGACCCGCTACATCCGCTCTCTTCCGTGGCACTCCCTCGCCCTGGCTTCTGCAGCAGACCTCTCCCCCATGTACCGCCGCCAGCAGGCCCGGGGACCGCTGGCTTCAGTCGCGATGGCAGTCAGCCGATCAGAGGACCATGCTGCTTGGGAGCACCGCTGCCAGGATCGCGGTAATCGCGGTTCTGCCGTTCATCGGCTCTCTCTTGAGCGGGTGCACCTCGGTCTCCATCGCGGCGGAACGGCCGGACGAGCATGAGGTCGAGTACGGCGACGGCGGGTATGTGGACGCCCCGCCCGGCCACCGACCTCCCCCGGGTGAGTGCCGGATCTGGCATCCGCGTAGGTCTCCCGGCCAGCAACCACCGCCCGGTCCCTGCCATGTTCTCGAACCGCAGGTTCCGCCTGGTGCGGTGCTGCTCCACGGGGACTAGAGACTCAGCCCCCGAACCCAGCGTGGAGGACCTTCCATTGAAGGGACGAGCCCAGAGAATCATCGCGTCCGCGCTGCTCGCCTCATTTCTGCCGCTGTCCTCAACGGCCTGCTTCGGCGGCTTCCGGCTCACGAAGAAGGTCTACGGCTTCAACCGGACCATCAGTCACGACAAGTGGGTCCGTTGGATTACGTTCTTGGTCTTCGTCTGCGTCCCGGTCTACGGGTTTGCCGTCGCCTTCGACGGCATCTTTGCGAACTCCATCGAATTCTGGGGCGGACGAAATCCGATCGCATGGAAGGCGGGCGAGACGCGCGTCGGATACGGCCCGAACGGAGAGGTCGTCCGCGTCACGGTGCTCTCTTCCAGCTCCCTGGACATCGAGCTGATCGATGCTGACGGGCGGCGGGTTCGTTCGCTCGTCCTCGGGCGAGAAGACGACCAACTGCTGGCACGCGACCGCTCGGGCCGCCTCCTGGCCGGGGTCATGGATGTGGATGGCCGCCCGCAGGTCTTCGGACCGCGGACCGGCCCGTCCCCCCAGGCTCGCTTCCTCCAGCCCGACCTCGGACGCTAGGGCGCCAGGCAAGTTTCCGCCTCTACTGGCGTTCGAAGAGCCGCCGGCGACCCGCCGAGGGGCACTTCCCCCCGGGATCTCTTGACCGAATGCAAGCTATCGGACCCTGAAAGACCGCTTGGAGGGGCTATCCGCCCGCTTCGCGGGGTCCGCTCGCGACCGCGTCGAGGGTGCGCGCAAGGGTGTCGAGGAGCGGCGGCAGGAGCTGGAGGTCGCGATTCGAGCCGACGTGCAGCGCGGTGTCGTCACGCTGACTGGCAGCGCTCCAGGCCGCGAGATCCGTGAGCGCGCCCGGGAGATCGCGGAGTCGGTCCCTGGGGTCGCGCGTGTCGAGAACCGGATCTCGCTGACCCCCGAGCCCGACGTGGCTGGCGAGGGCAAGTAGGGGATCCGGCCGCTCTCATGGTGGGGTCACTTCTCGCCAACCACGACACATCCAGCCCGCTTCTCACCGCTGTTGCTGTGGCGCTTGCGCTGAGCCCCTACGGTGGCCTAAGGATTGCGACGAAAGGTGCGTTTCCGAACGCCCGATGAGGACACAAGCCCGCATGAGCCAAGAAAAGGGTCGACTCGGATCAAAGCTCGTGATCTGGCCGGTGCTGTTTGCGCTGGGCTTCGCCAGCGGGTTTCTCGTTCGAGACCGCCAGCACCATCGACAGGTGGAGGAGGCGCTGGCAAAGGGTCGGGCCGAGGCACTGGCCACGCTGGACCGCAGTGTGCGCGCAGGGAAGAAGCTCCAAGCAGGGACCAGGGCGGCCGCCAAGGAACTCATGGGCACCTCGGAAGAAGAAGCCGGCAAGCCCTAGAGGAAGTTCCACCAGCACACCGCCAGCAGCTGGGGCACGGGAGCTGCGGCTCATCCGAGATCGGGTAGCCGGGGCGGTCACCCGCCCCAGCTCCCACACCACCGGACGTGCCGTTCGGCATCCGGCGGTTCACGACGAACGCATGAGTCTCCGGTACTCATCGAGGAAGCTCAGGAGTCCTCGACGACGGAACCAAGCGGTGGGCAAGGCCCGGTTCAGATGGCTCGCTCCCGCGTTCCACCACGGACCACGCCCGTTCCCGCTGCCGTGACGCGCCTGGCTGGGGTCGAGCCCCAGCCTCACCAGCTCGCGGTATCGAGTACGCTGCCGCTTCCACTGACGCCACACGATGCAGCGCAGCTTGCGGCGGACCCACGCATCGAGTTCCTCGAAGCTGGCCCTCGTCTCGGCCTTCCGGAAGTACGCCACCCAGCCCCGGATCACGGGGCCGAGTTCCTCGATGACGCCGAGGAGGTTGCGACCTCGTCCGCGCCGGAGGATCGGCCGGAGCTTCGCCTTGAGCCGTTTCACCGACTCGGGCGCCACTCGAAGCCGAGGCTCCCAGTGGGCGGTCAGGCGGTAGCCCAGGAACGTGCGCTCCCAGGATCGCGCCACCGCACTCTTGTCCCGGTTGACCTGCAGCCGGAGCCGCTTCCCGAGGAAGCGCTCCAGCGATGCCATCACCCGCTCGCCCGCAGCCCTCGACTGCACGTACACGTTGCAGTCGTCGGCGTAGCGGACGAACCGGTGACCGCGTCGCTCCAACTCGCGATCCAGCTCATCGAGCAGGATGTTGCTGAGCAGGGGCGAGAGGGGTCCACCTTGAGGCGTCCCCTCCGCGCGGGGTGACATCAGCCCACCCTCCATCGTCCCCGCCTGCAGGTAGCGGCGGATCAGACGGAGCACCCGCTTGTCCTTCACCCGCCTCGCCACCCGCACCATCAGCACGTCGTGGTTCACGCGGTCGAAGAACTGCGCGAGGTCCACGTCCACCACCCATCGGTGACCCGACGCGACGTGCTCGCGAGCGCGCTCGACAGCATCGAGTGCACTCCTCCCGGGACGAAAGCCGAAGCTCTCCTCCGAGAAGGTCGGGTCGAACAGAGGCTGGAGGACCTGGAGCAGGGCCTGCTGGATCATCCGGTCCAGCACCGTCGGGATGCCCAGCGTCCGCTTCCCCTTCCCGCCCGGCTTCGGGATCTCCACCCGCCGGACGGGCTGGGGCTGGTAGGTGCCGCTGAGCAGTTCCTTCCCGTCACCCAGGTCTCCAGAGGACTTACACCTCCTGGTCACTTCCCGGTCGGCTTTCGCCTCCCGGTTGCGAGGGCCTCATGGCCCTCCGCGCCATGCCCGGCGCACACGACAGCGCCCCGACCGAAGCCGGGGCGCGTCGGAAACGCAGAACTGCCGGTCTCTACTCCGCTGGAACGGTCTGCACCGCATCGCAGGCCTCGAACGGCGTGCCATCCAGAGTCTCGCCCGTCAGACAGGCTTCTTCGTCCCCGGTCGTGATTCTCGTCTCTCGAGTGCGGTAGTGAGAGACCAGGTCCAGGAAGCCGTCATCGTTGACATCTTCCTGGTGGCCCCCCGCCCTGTGTGCCGGAGCTGCACCATCGGGACCGAAAGCGAGCGTCGTCACGTCTACGACGGTCACGTCGAAGGTCTCGGAGCCGAGTATGGCCACGGGAATGGCGCCCTTCTTGAACGGGTTGATCGGATTCTTGTCACTGCTGGGTCTGATGTCGATGACGGCATCGACAAGGCCGGTCGGCATGACAGCGACGCTATTCGGAGTGATGAGAGGGCGACCGCTCTTGATGGTCGTCACAGCTCCGCCTGGGGTCACCCGGAAGAGTGTGTTGATGAGGACGTCCGGGACGATCAGGTCTCCGGCCGCATCGATAGCGATACCGTCGGGGGTAATCAACGGGCTACCGCTGGCGATGGTGGTCACCATGCCACCTGCCGTCACCCGGAAGATCGCACCTCTCCTGTCTGAGACGACGTAGTCTCCCGTACTGTCAATGGCGACACCGTTATGCCGAAAGAGAGGGTCGCTTGCGATGGTCGTCACGACACCCGCTGGGGTGACACGCAGGAGCCTCCCGAAGAGATCCGTAACAATGATGTCTCCTCCCCCGTCGACAGCAGGAGTGTTGAAAGGTCCGCCGAGCGCGGAACCTGCTGCGATGGTCGTGACCACCCCACTGGGGGTGACGCTAAGCACTGCAGCAGGGTTGAATCGGACGGTGATGAAGTTGCCACTCCCGTCGATCGCGACGCCGCTGATTCCCCCGAGGCTACCGGCGATGGTCGTTACGACACCTCCCGATGTGACACGGAACAGTGACCCCTTCGAGAAGTCAGCGACGATGAAGTCACCCGCGCTGTCGACGGCCACGCCAACCGGAGCCACGAAGGGGGGGCCACTGGCGACGGTGCTGACGATGCCGGCCGGAGTCACAGCGAAAAGTGCATCGGCAGTATCATCAGTAACAAGGAAGTCTCCTGGAGAGACTTGCGCTTCAACAGATGGCGACATCAGGAGAGAGAGGATCAGGATGCAAGTGGTCGTCAGATGCGACCACAGCCATCGGGGACAGGCTTCTCTCATGGTCCGACTCCTCGTAGTTCGTTGACCTGCCCCCTCCGTGTGGTCTGATCAGACTGACAGTTCTCCAGGATTGGAAGATCGTTCTTCAGGCGGCCGAGCGGGTGATTCGAGGCGCCAATCGGCCCGCACACGGCCAGAAGCTCCTGCTAGACAGGCATCGCCTTGGCCATCCGTCGACGGATCTCGTCCCTCTCGAGCCTCCCTGGCCGCTGGACAGCCGGAAGGAGGAAGGATCCTTCGAGAAACGGGCATCGAGTTTCCTTCTTCGGCTTCCACTCCGCGAGGCTGAAGGCTTTAGACCTCCTGACGATCCACAGCAGTTCGTTCGGTTGGCACGCAGACTGTTGCAGGATCTGCAGGAAGGACGCGGGCAGTCTCATAGCCCGAATAGCGGTAAGGCATTTCGGTGTGCTCCTGCCCGCGGCCACCGTCCATGGGGCACGCCGGAGGCCATGGCCTTGAGCGGAAGGGGAGGCGCAGCTCGTTCCCCTGGGGGTCGGCCTCCTGGCACCCGGACCTGCGGAAGACCCCCTCGATCACGACCTGGCCGTTCACGAGCGTGTGCTGGTAGCCGCGGGCTCGCTGCGTCCAGCGCCCGGCGGCCGCCGGGAAGTCCGTCACGAACTCGGGAACTTCGGTCTCGAGAGCCTGGAAGTCGATCACGTTCACGTCTGCAAAGGCGCCGGGAGTCAGTCGGCCGCGACGCGGGATGCCGAACACCTCGGCGGGCTCCGAGCTGAGCCGTCGAACGGCTTCTTCGAGCGCCAGGACGCCGCGCTCGCGGCACTGGTAGCTGAGCGCGTGGGTGGTCATGCTGGAGTCACAGATGCTGGCCACGTGGGCCCCGGCATCGCCCAGTCCGATCAGGGTGCCCGGATGTCGGAACACCTCCTCGATGTGTTCAGGAACCTGGTGGGCGCCTCCTGCGGCGAAGAGCTGGCGGCCGCCCGTCTCGTCCAGCAGCCGAAGGATCGTCTCGACCGGCCGCTCGCCGGCTTCGGCGGCGACGGTTCCCAGACGGCGCGCCGGGAGCCGCTCATACTCGCAGCGCTCGGGGCCGAAGAGATGGAGCTCCCGCCCCGCCCGCTCGTTCGCCGCCTCCGAGACCGCCAGCAGAGCGCGACGACCGGCTTCGCTGCGCAGGAAGGGGAGCCTCTGCGGCGCCGAGAGCTCGTACACGTGCTTCCACGAGCGAGCCCGGACGGGGGACCGATTGCCCAGGCCGATCAGGGACGTTCCGGTGCGCGGGTTGAACATCGGGCGCAGGTCGCCGCCCGCCGCCCGTTCCTCGTCGAGCCACTCGAGCACCCGGGTGTGCAGGGTGGGGACGAGCGGATGCGTGAACACGCTCGCCACGACGGGCCGGCTCGACTCGCGGTGGATCGCTGCCATCATCCGGATTTCCCGGTGAACCTCTGGATACTCGGAGGTGGTGTCCTGCTCACCGAATCCCGCCACCCACTGCACGAGGCCCCGCGCTCCCATCGCGCTGGCGAGGGCGACGAGCTCCGCCTCCTCTGCCCAGGTGCCCGGGATCGGGACTCCTTCGGGCGTCGCGTGGCTGGCCGTCCGCGAGGTCGAGAAGCCGAGGGCCCCGGCCTCGCGCCGCCCGCCGGGGCACTTCCCCCCGGGATCTCTTGACCGAATGCAAGCTATCGGACCCTGAAAGACCGCTTGGAGGGGCTATCCGCTCCGGTCATGCCCGGCCAGGGCGCCGAGGCTGCCGCCATCGTACGCTGGCTCGCCGAGGAGATCTCTCGCGATACCTACGTGCACCTCATGGGCCGGTACCGACCGGACTACGAGGTCGGCCAGCTCGCCCGCGACGGCCGCCCGAGGCACACCGAGATCGACCGTACCCCGTCGGCCGACGAGATCGACGCCGTCTACCAGGCTGCGCGTGAGGCGGGGCTGTGGCGCTTCGACGTGCGGGTCAGAAGCAGTCTGCGCTCAGTGCAGGGGGATCGTTCGCTGCGGCTGGGTCTTCTCGAGGAGCTCCCGGGCGTCGAGCGCGGGCTCCGATCGCCAGAGCTCGGCGAGCCAGCCCGCCAGGGCCAGGGCTTCTGAGAAATCCTTCACCTGCGCGCCGTCGTGGACCAGCTGGTGGGGCCAGCGTACCGAGATCTCGGGGCCATCGCGAACCACCTGGATCGTCACGGGCACCGCCGGGCCGTACTGGAGGCGCGTGAAGACCGCCAGACCGCGCCCATCCGGGGTCGCCTGACATCTCCTTCTGCGAACCGCCGCTTCCATCGTCGGTGTCTCCTTTCGGGCGGGTGCTCCGCCCCCGAGACCTTCCCCGGCTGCTTCACTGTGGCTTCCCATCTCGAAAAGTGACGAAGAATCAGCCGGCGGGGAGTGGATTCTCCGGAAGTGACGAAGCTGATTCCCCGCGGCAAGGAGTGCAGCCGTTGGGGCAGCGCCACTGCCCGGGACGCTTCCGACCCCCGGGCTGCGGGGTGTTCGGGCTCCAGCGCTGGGAACAGATCGCGCACTCCAGCCAGATGCCTCGACCGGGGTCGACGAGAATGACGGCGACGGACTCCGAGAGACGCGGAGCTCGTCCCGGGGCGGGCCCTGAGTCGCTCATGAATTGCACTCCTCGGGGCACTTCCAGAAACCCCAGGGCATGGCCTCGTCTTCCTTCGGGAAGATCACCCAGATCGCGTTGCAGGCTTCGCAACGGAAGGAGAGCCCGTCGTACCGCCTGCGCCATTCGCCATCCATCGGATTCCACATGAGCCCCTCGTGCACCAGACCGATGTCGACGCCGAGGCCCTTCAGCCCGGCCTCCAGGTCCTCCAGACGCTCCTCGGCGGCCTTCTCGCGCCAGCGCGGGGCCGGCTCCTGATGGTGCACGAGACTTCTCCTCTGGAGGCGGCTTCGCCCCGATAGTCAGTGACCCAGCCGAGGGCGGAAGTGTCGGCGGTGACGGCGATCGGCCTCCCCCAACGGGGTACACTCACGTCGCCCGAATCGGGAGGTTCCCCATGGCCCGACTCCGCCTCTTCGGCGTTCGACTGTCCCCGTTCGTGGAGAAGGTCTTCCGCTGTCTGCAGCTGAAGGGCCTGCCCTTCGATCTCGTGGAGCCCCGGAGTCCGCTGGATCTGCGACGGAACAACCCACAGACCGGCAAGATGCCGACCCTCGAGATCGAGGGGCAGCAGATCTACGACTCGACGCTGATCCTGCGCGAGCTCGATCGCCGCTTCCCGGTGCCGCCCCTGATCTCCAAGGACCCTCGGGTGGCCGCCGCCCAGCGTCAGCTCGAGGACTGGGCGGACGAGTGCCTGTACTGGCATCTGATGGCGCTGCGCTGGAGTGAACGGAACGCCAGCGCGACCGTCGACCAGATCACCCTCGGCATGCCGAAGGCCTTGCGCCCGGTGGCGCGGCTGGTGGCGCCGCGTCAGATCGGGCGGACGCCGAGGGTCCAGGGCACCGGCCGGCTCCCCTACGACACGCTGGTGGAGGAAGCCGCCCGGCTGCTCGACGACCTGGTGCTGCTGCTCGACGATCGCGCCTTCTTCTACTCCGACCGGCCCGGTGTCGCCGACCTCGCCGTTTACGGGGAGCTGCGCTGCGCCCAGTCGGGCCCCACCCCCGAGCTCGAGGCGATGATCGGCGATCGGCCGGCCCTGGTCGACCTCATGAAGCGGCTGGAGGAGTCCTGCGAGCGCTCGTGAGCACGGGGTTCACGATCGGTCTCGAGGGTGGGGATCACGGCTCTCGTGTACCATGCCCACCCCGACCTTTCGAGGAGCCCGGGTCGTTGCCGACTTCATCCGCGCGACGCCCATCCCCTGAGAGCACCGCTCGTCACCCAACGACACGAAGGAGCCCCCATGGCCAGCAACGCCGAGAAGGCCCACGCCATCTTCCAGAAGCACCTCGGAGAGGAGGAGGGAGTCGGGGAGTGGCACAGTGTCGACCAGGCACAGATCAACGCCTTCGCGGACGCCACCCTCGACCACCAGTTCATCCACGTGGACCCGGAGAAGGCCGCGAAGCTCTCCCCCTACAAGGTGACCATCGCCCACGGCTTCCTCACGCTCTCGATGGTGGTGCACCTCGGCAAGACCGTGGCACCCATCGCTCCCGAGGCCTACCAGGGCATCGTGATGGGCGTGAACTACGGGCTCGACAAGGTGCGCTTCCCGGCCCCGGTGCCCGTGGACTCGAAGATCCGCGCCCGCCGCCGGCTGGTGGCCGCCGACCTCAAGGCGCCCAACACGATCCAGCTCAAGCAGGAAGTCAGCATCGAGGTCGACGGAGGCAGCAAGCCCGCCTGCGTCGCGGAGACCCTCACCCGCCTCGTCTACAGCTGAAGCGAACGGGTGACGGCGGTGCAGAACTCGGCGGTGGTGGCGGCTCCGCCCTGGTCGGGGGTGAGGGTGGCGCCCTCGGCGTAGACGCGCTCGATGGCGCACTCGAGGCGGCGCGCCGCCTGCGGGAAGCCCAGGTGCTCGAGCATCATGGCGGCGGAGAGCAGCGTCGCCGTGGGATTGATGATGCCCCGGCCCGCGATGTCCGGGGCGGTGCCGTGGGCGGACTCGAAGTACGCGTAGTCGTCGCCGTAGCAGCCCGAGGCCGCGAGGCCGAGGCCGCCGATGAGACCGGCGGCCGCATCGGAGAGGACGTCGCCATAGAGGTTGGGGAGCACGACCACGTCGAGGCTCCAGGGGTCGGCGACGAGGCGGTGGGCGAGGTCGTCCACGATGAGCGTCTTGAGCTCCACGTCGGGGAAGTCCGCCGCCACCGCCTGGACCCGCTCGCGAAACAGACCGTCGCTCAGGGGCAGCATGTTGTGCTTGGTGCCGC
>JBDLIK010000086.1:0-9527 GCA_039714895.1 Myxococcota bacterium
CACAGTGAGGCCCTCGCGACCTCGGGCGATGGATGCGTGGTGGTGGGGAAATCCTGTGCGTCGGGAGGAACGCGCGCCTTCCTCTGGGACCCGGACGCGCGTCTGCGAGACCTCCAGACGGTCCTCGAGACCGAATACGACATCCGTCTCCCGGGGTGGGTGCTGACGGCCGCCGTCGACATCTCCCCGGACGGGCTCACCATCGTGGGCAACGGTGTGAATCCCGACGGCAACCGCGAGGCGTGGCGGGTCTTTCTCCCCGAGCCGAGCGCCTGTGCTCCGGTAGCACTTGCCCTCACCGGGATCCTCGCCTCCCGGCGACGCAACCGCCGTGCCCGAGGCCGGCGCCCGCGCGCCGAACGGGAGCCGTTCTGAGCAGGCTCGCCGGCTCCATCGCGGCGCTGCTGCTGTGCCTTCCTGCGTCGGCGGGGGCGGAAGGCGCTGAGGACTTCCGCACCGTGGTCGTCTTCGGGGACACCCAGGACCTCGTCGACACGAGGGCGAAGCCCGAGGTGCACGACGGGCTCCGGGTCATGATCGACTGGGTGCTCGAGAACCGCGAAGCCCAGCACATCGACTTCGTCCTCCACGTGGGGGATGCCATCCAGCGGGGGCTCTCCCTGCCCCTGTCCCCCGAGTGTCTGGACCCGGCCGGCCGCTGCGACGTCGAGCGCAAGTGGACCCTTCGCGACCGTCAGTACCCCTGCGGCTGTCTCGTCCTCCCGGTCGTGGACGAAGAGTGGCGCCGCTTCAACCGCCAGTGGCGGCGCCTCGACGGCCAGATCCCCTATGCGATCGTGCAGGGCAACCACGACAACCTGGGAGTCACGGATCCGGAGGCACAGCTCGACCGCCCCGGCTTCGCGGCCCACTACGGGCCCTCGCACTATCGCTCGATTCCCGGCTCGGGCCTGGTCGGCAGCCACCGCGACGCGCAGGGGCTCTCCCTCGCCTGGAGGTTCGCGCTGGGGGAGCGGCAGGTGCTGGTGATCGGAAGCGCCGACACCCTCTCCCCCGAAGGCGTCGACTGGGCCCGGAGCACCCTCGACGACCACCGAGGCCTCCCGGTGATCGCTCTGGCGCATCGCTACTTCGCGGGCGTGCCCCCGGACGAAGCCCAGCCGCGCCGGGTCTGGCGCCAGCTGGTGATGCGCCACCCGGATCGCTTCGCCCTGGCGATCTGGGGACACGTCTCGCTGGGTGAGGTGCGCTTCATCGAGCTTGGACCGGACCCGTTGCTGCGGATTCGGAGCAACTGGCAGGGGCATCCGAGCGATCGGACCTTCCTCAACCTGATCCGCTTCTACCCCGGTCCCGAGGGGCGCGACGAGGTGGAAGTGCTGGCCTTCGATCCCGTGCGGGGCGCGCAGTCGTTCGAGGAGGGTCTCGACCGGAGGGCCGCGACCCGAGGGCGTACCTGGCTGCCGCGCCGGCCGCTCAGCCTCGACTAGTTGTGGGTCCGCCCGCTGCTGCGCGCGCCTTCGGCGCCTGCAGGTAGGTCCGCCCGCGGGGTCGCAGGCCCTCAGTGCAATGGCGAGCAGCCTGGAGCGTAGATAGATGGAGAGGAGTCTCCGGGAGGGAGGTGGCGGGGGGTGTCGTGGGGCCGGCGGCAATGGCGATCCGAGGGCAGGACCGGACGAGCGCTCCCCGCCGGTCCACCGGGCGTTGGATGGTACGCTGGCCCGGGTCTTCCGCCCGGCGAGTCGGGTCGAGCTTCGCGCCCGGTCCTCCTGAGAATCCCGGGCGGCAGCCCTCGGGTGGAGCCACGGTGGACGAGCGGGACATCCGGACACAGGTCGAGCGAGCCCGAGGCGGCGACGCGGAGGCCTTCGGAGCGCTCTTCCGCGGCTTCCAGGAGGATGTCGATCGACTGTGTCGGCGTCTGCTCGCCTCCAAGGAGGAGGCGGGAGATGCCGGGAGCGAGGCGTTCCTGCGGGCTCGCCGCGCTCTGGAAGCCTACGATCTCGATCGGCCTTTCCGCCCCTGGCTCCTCGCCATCGTCGCCCATCACTGCGTCGATCGCCTGCGCCGGCGCTCCCGCGAGGCGCGCCTGTTCGAACCCGAGGAGGCGGGTGCTCGGGTCGCGGACGCGGGACCCTCCCCCCTGCAGGGGGTGCTCCAGACGGAGCAGAGCCGCAGATTGCGTGCCGCCGTCGAGCATCTTCCGGATCGGTATCGGGTGCCCACCGTGCTGCGCTACTTCGCCGATCTCGACTACGAGACCATCGCGGAGTTGCTCGGGGTTTCACGAGCCCAGGTGGCCACCCTGCTGTTTCGAGCTCGACGCCGCCTCCGCGAGGGGCTCTCCGAGGGAGGGACGCGGACGTGAGCTGTCCCCAGGAGGAGAGCTGGGTTTCCTACGTCGACGGGGAGCTCCCGCCTCCCGAGCTGCGCCGGGTGGAGTCGCACCTGGTGACCTGTCAGTCCTGCCGTGCCCTGGTGGTGGCGCTGCGCGAGGAGTCCCAAGCGATCGCCGACGCTCTCCACGAGCGGAAGCTCGCATCCCACGCGGTCTCTCCGGCGGAAGCGCCGGCGGCCGGGCTTGCCTTCGGCTTCCCGGTGGCCATCGCGGGACTCGCCGCGGGACTCACCCTCGCGGGTGCGGTGGCCGAGTCGCGCCTGCCCGGTGGCCTGGATCTGCTCAATCCCCTGCGCCTGAAGGGAGCCTACGAGATGGTCTTCGACGTCATCTTCGGTCTGCGCGACCGCGCACCCGGACTCTTCGAGTTCGCGATCGCCGTGGCTGCCGTGCTGAGCGTGTCGACCCTCGCGAGCCTGGGGGTCGGAGTCCTGGTGCGCAGGGTGGCAGGCACGACGGCGCTGCTCGCGCTCTGCCTTTTGTTCGCGCCCGAGCGGGGATCCGCGATCGATCTGCGTTTCGATCAGGACACGCACATCGCTCCAGAGGAGGTGTTGCAAGAGACCCTGGTGGCCAGCGGAGAGGAGGTCCGGATCGACGGTGTCATCGAAGGCGACCTCGTGGTCTGGGCCGAGCGAATCCGGGTGACCGGCCGGGTCGACGGGAACGTCTTCGCGTTCGCTCGAGACATCGAGCTCTCGGGCGAGGTGAACGGGGTCCTCGTCATGGTTGCCGAGCGGGTGCGCACCCGGGCGAAGATCGGTAGCAGTGTCTACTCGCTGGCCGAGCGGCTCACGCTCGGGACCGAGGGGAGGATCGAGCGCGATGCAACGCTCTTCGGGGAACGCGTGCTCCTCGAGGGCTCGGTGGCCCGAGATGTGGTCTTCGGGGGAGAACGGTTCGAGCTGGCGGGATCGGTCGGCCGCGACGTCGACGTGCTGCACGCCCACCGGGTGGCGCTGCTCGATGGGGCGCGGGTGACCGGCAGCCTGGACGCGATGATCCCCGACGACACGGAGGTCGAACTCGTGGGCGACGCCCGCGTGGAGGGCGAGGTCCGCATCGAGCCTCACAGCCACGCCCAGGCCCTCTTCGCTCCGTATCGCCAGCCCAGCTTCTACCTGTTCTTCGCGCTGCAGTTCGTCGCGTCCTTCTTGCTGGGCCTGCTCCTCTACGCCCTGGCTCCCACGCTCTTCGCCTCGGCGATCCCCACCACGGGCGCCTTCTTCCGCACGCTGGGCTGGGGATTCGCCGCGCTGCTGCTGACCCCCCTGGTGCTGGTGGCAATCGCCTTCACCATCGTGGGGCTTCCCATCGCCGTCCTGGGGCTGTTCGGCTACCTGGCCGCGCTCTACGTGGCCGACATCGCCGTGGGTGCGCTGATCGGACGGAGTCTCCTGCAGCCCGGGCCAGAGCTCGGCTCCTTCGCCCGCGCGCTCCTCGTCGGCCTCGCCATCGTCATCGTGGGGCATCTGATTCCCTTCCTCGGGGCGGCCGTCGGGTGGGTGACTCTCTTCCTCGGTCTCGGGCTCCTGGTCGATCGGGTGCGGCAGTTCCGGCCCTTGCGACCCTGACGCCCCCCGGGGGAAGATGCTCCGAAAGCCTCCCCCACCCGGCACCTGCCGGCGTACACTCCGGCAAAATGGAGGGAAAACAGATGGTGCGATCTGCCCACCCCCACCCCCTCGTCCTCGTCTCCCTCGTCGGGCTGCTCGCCTGCGGTTCCTCGACCGACGTGTCGAGTGGCCCGGACGCCGCCCAGCCCGTCGACATGGCCGGCCTGTGGGAGGTGCAGGGCACCACCGTCGAGAAGGGCAACGAGGAGAGCAAGCGCCAGATCAGCGGGATGGTCGTCCTGAGCCAGGAAGGCGGGCGCTTCACCTCGACCTTCGAGATGAAGACGAAGTTCCCCACGCCCGGAGGCGCGTCGGTGGACACGGACGTGATCGGCAAGGGTGAGGGGACGATCGCTGGAAGTTCTCTGAGCGGCACCACCCGCACCCAGCTGGTGATGGCGTCTGTGCCCGGGGTCGACACGGCCTTCGCCTTCGTGCCGCGCACCGTGACCACCCGCATCAAGTCGCGGGTGGAAGGCGAGCTGCGCGACGACGGCACCATCCTGCTCCAGATCGAGAGCACGCCCGAGGAAGGGGAGCAGTACCTGCCCACCCGGACGGTGCTGACGGGTCGACGGACGTCGAAGGCGGCGAAGTGAGCCCAGGGTCTCTCCCCATGGCGGCCCCAGAGGGCATCGCCCCGGAACGCTGGACCTGCCCGCCATGCCGCCCGAGCCGAGCCGACTCTATCCGTCGATCTACGCCATCGTGCGGCGCATCCCCAGGGGCCGAGTCGCCACCTACGGACAGGTGGCGGAGCTGGCGGGTATCCCCCGGCACGCTCGTCAGGTGGGCTACGCGCTCCACGCCCTCGAGTGGGGAACGCGGGTTCCCTGGCATCGGGTCCTCAACGCTCGAGGTGAGGTGAGCCTCCGCAGGGCCCCCGGCGGAGACGCCCTGCAGCGCGAGCTCTTGATGCGGGAAGGTGTGGCCTTCGACACCGCCGGACGCGTGGACCTGGAGCGGGTGCGTTGGCGGCCCCGGACGGGCGGCAAGCGAGCCCGCTAGCGTGAGCTCCTGCGTCGGGGGGTAGAGCGAACCGGCGAGGGAGTACACCAGAGCCACATGGCCGCATAGGCACGCCACGGCCGCCAGGCTTCGGCGCGAGCCTGGAGGTCCCGGGCGGGAAGGAACCGCCCACCCTGCCCGAGTGCGCGGCGCAGACCGAGGTCGCCGGCGGGGAAGGCGTCGGGCTCTCCGAGCGCCCGCATCGCCACGACCTGGGCCGTCCACACGCCGATACCCGGGATCGCTCGCAGGGTCGTGAGCGTCTCGGCGAGCGGAGCGCCGGGCTCGAGATCGAGCTCTCCCCCGGCCACCGCCCGGGAGAGTGCGCTCACCGAGCGCGCCCGGGCGCCCGGCAGGCCGATGGCCGTGAGATCCGCCTCGGCCAGTGTCTCGGGGGTCGGGAACAGCCGGCTCGGACCTTCATCGCAGGGCTCCAGCGTCTGGCCGAAGCTCTCGACCAGGCGACCCGTCAGGGTCGTGGCGCCCTTGACGGTGACCTGCTGGCCGAGGATGGCACGCACGGCGAACTCGAATCCATCCCAGGCTCCCGGCACCCGAAGGCCCGGAAGCGCAGCGATGCGCCCGCGAATCCGTGGGTCGCGGCGGAGGTCTGCCGCGATGCGATGGGGATCGGCTCCCAGATCGAACAACCGACGCACCCGCTCCACCACCGGCAGCAGGGCAGCCCCGGCGGGGGCCGAGAGCCGCACCATGAGCTGCGAGCCGGCTGCAGCGCGGCCCACACGGACCCGCGCCGGTGCGCCGTCGATGTGCAGCGCGCGCTCGTAGATCCCGTCCTCCACCCGCTCCACGCCCGGGATCGCACGGGGCGCCAGGAAGGTGAGCAGGGCGTCCCAGTCGAAGGGCTGCCGGAAGGACAGCCGCAGGGTCAGCGGCTCATCGCGCGCCGCGCGGCGATGCTGTCCGGCGTCCCGGCGCAGACGGCTGGGCGTTCGCTCGAAGCAGCCGCGGATGGCGTGGTTGAACTGGCGGATGCTCGAGAAGCCCGCCGCCAGGGCCACCTCGCTCATGGGCAGATCCGTCTCGTCGATCAGTCGCCGCGCGAAGTGCACCCGGCGCGTGCGCGCTACGGCCAGCGGTGAGGCTCCGAGGTGCTCCGAGAAGAGCCGGCGCACCTGTCGGGAGCCAACCCCGAGGCGCTCGGCCAGGGAATCGACTCCCTTGCCGTCGAGTGCACCGCCGGCGATGAGCCGCAGTGCGCGACGGACCGTGGCCGTGCTCCCCACCCACGCGGGCGTGCCCGGGGCGGTCTCCGGTCGGCAGCGTCGGCAGGGGCGGAAGCCCGCCTCCTCCGCGGCCGCAGCGCAGGGATAGAACTCCACGTTGCGAAGCCGGGGCGTGGGAGCCGGGCACACCGGTCTGCAGTAGACGCCGGTGGTCCGGACGCCCACGAAGAAGCGTCCGTCGAAACGGGAGTCCCGGCTGCTGAGCGCCCGGTAGCAATGCTGTCGCTCCAGCTCCGCCGCCGGAGCTCTCGACTCGTGCGACGCCGAGGCCATGAGCACGAGTATGGACGCTCCCAGGTGCCTTGACTGGCAATTTTCGGACCTCAGCGCAGGATCCGCCACGAGGGCTTCTGCGCTTCGCCCCGCCTGGATCCTTGCCTAAGGTTGTCGGATGAGCGGTCTCGAGGACATCGTCGTGGTGGGAACCTCCCTGGCCGGGCTGCGGGCGGTGGAGGCGCTGCGCTCCCGAGGCTACGAGGGACGGCTCGTCTGGATCGGCGAGGAGCCCCACCTGCCCTACGATCGCCCGCCGCTCTCGAAGGAGGTCCTCCGAGGCGACTGGGAGCCCGAGCGGACGGCGCTGCGCCGGACCGGAATCGAAGACCTCGAGGTCGAGCTGCGGTCGGGCTGCCGGGCCGAAGCGCTCGACCTTGCCGACCGCTGCGTGGTGCTCTCCGGCGGCGAGCGGAGGCGCTTCGACGGCCTGGTGATCGCGACGGGAGCCTCGCCGCGCCGGCTGCCGGGTTGCCCGAGCCTTCCGGGCGTGCACGTGCTGCGGACCCTGGACGACGCGCTGGCCATCCGGGCCGCCCTCGACGCCAGCCCCCGGGTGGCCGTGATCGGTGCGGGGTTCATCGGCTCCGAGGTGGCCGCCTCCTGCCGGAAGCGGGGCCTCGACGTGATCCTGATCGAGGCACTCGAGACCCCCATGGCCCGGGGTCTCGACCCCGAGATGGGCGGGCTGTGCGCCGCGCTGCATCGGGACCACGGCGTCGACCTGCGCCTCGGATCGACGCTCGGGAGCTTCGAGGGGACCCAGCGGGTGGAGGGTCTGCGGCTAGGCGGAGGAGAGCGGGTTCCCGCCGATCTGGTGCTGGTGGGGATCGGCGTGGTGCCCGAGACGGCCTGGCTCGCCTCGTCCGGCCTGGACCTCGACGACGGGCTGCTCTGCGATGAGACCCTCGCCACCAAGGCTCCCGGAGTGGTGGCGGCCGGAGATGTCGTCCGCTGGCGCCATCCGGGCCACCCGAGCCCCCTGCGCCTGGAGCACTGGACGAATGCCGTGGAGCAGGGGAGCGCCGCGGCCCTGCGCCTCCTCGAGGGCCAGGCCGCCCCCTTCGCGCCGGTTCCCTTCGTGTGGACCGACCAGTACGACGCCAAGATCCAGATCGCCGGGGAGCTTTCGGGCGCGGAGGAGACCCGGGTGGTCTACGGAGCCCTCGCCGAGCGGCGCTTCGTGCGCCTCTACGGACGCGGTGGGCGGCTGATCGGGGCGGTGGCCTGGAATCGACCGCGCCAGCTCATGCAGGTTCGCCGCCATCTGCGAGAAGGCATCGCCTTCGCCGACGCCGTCGCCCAGGCCGAAGCCTGAGCCGGAGGCACTCCCGTTAGAGGCCGAGCAGCTGGTCGATGCGCGAGGGGTCGAACCCGATCACCAGCTCCCCGTCGATGTCGAGAACGGGGACGCCCGTGCTGCCCGTCTTGCGCCTGAGTTCGTCGTTGGCCTGACGGTCGCGCTCGATGTCGCGGTTGTCGTAGGCGATTCCGTTCCGGTCGAGATGGGCGAGGGCCTTGCGGCACCAACCGCACCAGCTGGTGGTGTACACGACGACCTCCGCCTGCGGGCCGCGACCCGAGGTGCGGGCAGCGGGCTCGTCGGATACGAGGCGGGCGGTGATGTTCCGCCGCAGACGTTCGAGGCGGGACTCGCCGGATCCAGAGGACGACGCGCTCCGGCGCGGCTCCTGCTTCCACTCGATGCGCGACCCCTCGCGCTTCGGCTTCGGCACCTCTTCCAGCTTCTGCACGAAGCGGATGGACCCCGACTCGTCCACGTACTTGTAGTAGACGACGGTCTCGTTGCTGCCCGCCGCCCCGTCGCCCGGACTCGCGAACGCGGCGGAGAGCAGTCCCGGTCTGCTCTCCGCCGAGCTGCCGTCTCCCCCCCCGGGCCCGCAGCCCAGGGACAGGCAGCTCGCCAGCAGACCGAGAACAGCGGCGCGGATGCTCCGACCCATGCTCCCCTCTTCGGCTTGCGCCCGCGGGGAGTTGACCCGGACCGTCCGCGTTCTAGCCCCTCTTGCGGAGACCCTCGAGCAGATGGGAGAGCTCGTGTTGCAGGAGCCCCCGCGTCTCCCGGCCGAGCTGGACGCACTGGCAGCGCAGCTCCTCCAGCGCCTCCTCGCGCTGCTCGTTCATGCGGCGGCGCCACGCCGAGCGGCGCGAATCGCGCACCTCGACCCGCATGGCCTCGCTCAGGTTCCAGAGGTCCCCGGAGAGCAGCAGCGTGATGTCCTCGAGGGCGACGAGCCCCACCGCGCGCCCGCTCTCCACGACGGGGATGCGGCGGATCCCGTGCTCCTTCATGCGCTCGATCACCCTGGGCAGGGGCTCGCCCTCGTCGACCGTCACGACGTTGCTCGTCATGACGTCCGCGGCCGTGGTCTTGTCGGGATCCCGCCCCGTCGCCACCACCCGGCGCAGCAGATCCCGATCCGTGACGATGCCGAGCGGGCCTCCGGCATCGTCGGTCACGACGACGCTGCCCACGCTGTGCTGGTCCATCTCGTCGGCGATCTCGGGCACCCTTGTGTCAGGCGCCACGGTGAAGATTTCCCGGCGGTATTGACGCAGTGTACGCACCTTCTCATCCTCCCGTCGTGGGACCCAGGGCCCGCTCGCCCTCGAGATCCGCGGGGAACTGAGAGCGCACCGCCTCCGCCACGCCGACCAGCTCGGTCGAGACCAGCTGGAGCACGTCGTCCACGGTCACGATGCCGGTGAGCTTCCCCTCCTCGTCGACCACCGGCATGCGGCGGACGCCGTCGGCGCGCATGCGCCGGGCGGCCAGGGCGAGGGGTGACGCTTCCCGTACCACGCTCACCTCGTCCTGCATCACGTCGCTCACCTTGGTGTGGTCGGGATCCCGCCGACGGCGCAGCACGCGCAGCACCACGTCCCGATCCGTGAGGGCTCCCACGGGCCTTGCGTCCTCGTCGACCACCACGAGAATGCCCACGCCCCGGGCGTCCATGCGCTTGGCGGCCTCACGCACCGTCTCGTCGGGCCTGGCCGTGA
>JBDLIK010000087.1:0-9476 GCA_039714895.1 Myxococcota bacterium
GCCTGATGAACGGCTACGTCCGCATGCCCGTGTCCCTGCAGGCCTGAGCCGGAGGCCCCTCGCTCTGTGGATCCGGCAGGACGGCGAGCCTCCGGCCGGAGCGCCCGCACCTCGATATCATCGAGCGCCGAGGAGGAAGCATGCGGCTCGAGGACAGGGTGGCGCTCATCACCGGAGCAGCGAGCGGGATCGGCCGGGAGGCCGCGCGGCTCTTCGCAGCAGAGGGCGCGAGGGTCGTCGTCGTCGATGTCGCCGATGAGGCCGGCGCCGAGGTCGCGAGGGAGATCGAGGTCAGCGGCGGCCACGCCTGCTTCGTGCGCGCCGACGTGGCCCGGGCTGCCGACTCGGAACGCATGGTGGCCCAGGCCGAGTCGCGTTTCGGGCGCCTGGACGTGCTGTTCAACAACGCCGGAATTATGGACGGCTCCGACGGAGACGCAGAGGCCACCTCCGAGGACGTATTCGATCGGACGCTCGAGGTCAACCTGAAGGGCGTCTACCTGGGGTGCCGCTTCGGGATCCCGGCCCTGCGACGTGCCGGGGGTGGCGTCATCATCAACACCGCCTCGTTCGTGGCCATGATGGGGGCCGCGACGGCCCAGCTGGCCTACACCGCCAGCAAGGGAGGCGTCCTCGCGCTGACCCGTGAGCTGGCCATCGTGCACGCCCGGGAGAACATCCGCGTGAACGCGCTCTGTCCGGGACCCCTGCGCACGCGCCTGCTGATGGACTACCTGGACACCGAGGAGAAGCGCCAGCGTCGGCTGGTCCACGTCCCCATGGGACGCTTCGGGGAGGCCCGGGAGATGGCTCAGGCGGCCCTCTTCCTGGCTTCCGACGACTCGTCGTACATGACGGGGAGCTCCCTGGTGATGGACGGCGGCATCACCGCGGCCTACGTGACCCCGGAGTAGCGTGGGCCCACAACTAGCCCGCTGGGGGGCGCTGCTCGGGGCGCACGTAGTCGTTGGATCCCTTGCGGATGTTCTGGAACAACAGCTCGGGAAGGCTCCAGAAGGCTCCGACCAGTCCCGAGCGCAGGGATCGTCCACCGTCGAAGGGCAGCTCGAACAGGCCGACCGCGCTTCGCGCCAGACCGCCGGCCAGGTTGAGGGCCCCCAGCAGCGGACGAGGGCCAGCGCCACCGTCGGTGAAGAACAGGAAGAAGCCATCTCTCTCGGAGGGAGTGTGGAGCGTCGAGGTCAGTACGTTGGACTCGCGCAACGCCACCCGCAGGGGGGATTCCTGGCGGGCCATCGCGGAGAGGCGATGGTGGCGGTAGGAGGGGAGCAGGGAGCGCTGGACCACCCGGTAGCTCTCCTGCACGTGCTGCGCGGAGACGAAGGGGATGAAGTTGAGCGAGGCGGTGGGGTGGACGTAGCCGCCGAGCCGATGGGTGGACTCCCGCTGCAGGCGCTCCGCCTGCGCGACGGGACCCGCGGCAGATCGGAAGGCGGCGGGGACGAGTGCCAGTTCGAGCGTGCGGAAAATCTCGGTCACGCAATTCCGCTCGAGCAGGTGGTAGCCCGAGCGGACGGCCAGGGCGCTGCGGTAGCGCTCGAGCGACTGGCGGGACTCCTCCAGGCGCAGCGCCAGCGGGACGGGGTCGCGCTTCGGCAGCGGCAGCGAGGCCACGGGGCCGCGGCCTTCCGGGATCATGGCCCCCACGTGGATGCGGATCGTCCCCGCCCCCGCGGCCGCCGCACGCAGCTCGCTCCAGCGCGTCGCCGCGGCTTCGAGCCCGTTGTACTCGGCCTCGCTCCAGCCCGGGACGTCGAAAACGCGGGCGCGCGCTGCCTCGAGCTCCACCGAGGCCTCGGCGAGCAGCTCGGGCAGCCAGACGAGCCTACGCTGATCCACCTCGATCTGCTCGGCCGCCGGCGGAAACGTCTCGAGCAGCACCAGGCGCCCCTCCCGGGCCGATTCCTCGAGGGCCACCAGCCTCGCCATCGAGAGCAGGAGCGGAGGACCCCAGTCGCTCCGAGGGCTGGCGGCGAGGCGGACGGTGGCGTCGAGGAGTGCATCGGTCATGGACGCCAGGCGGGCGCGCTCCGACGGGCGCAGGGTGAGGACCGAGCGAGCGGGGTCCGGCGCTCCTGCGGCCTCCCCCACCCGCACACCCGGATGCAGGGGAGCCGGCCGCTCGAGCAGCGCCAGCGCCGCCCGGGCGGCGAGCAGCCGCTGGTAGCGCTCGGAGGAAGAGGGAGGAACCGCGGGATAGTGCTCGGGGTCGATCGGCGTCGCCTCGACGTCCAGGGGGCGGGCGATCCACTCGGCGAGACCGACCTCGACCTCGCCGCGGCGCGCCGACAGGAAGCCCCGTCCGTGAGCCGCACGGATCCGTTCGCGGAGAACGACGAGCACCGCCGGGAACTCGGCCGCCGCCTGCCCGGGGAAGAAGAAGCCCACCCCGCGAGCGTTCACCACCGGCGTATCGCCTCTTTCCCGGGCGAGCAGGGCTGCAAAGAGCCTCGCGTCCGCCTCCATGGCTCCCAGAATCTCCAGCTGGCGCTCCTGCACCAGGTGTCGCCGGCGAAAGGCGGTCTCGAGCAGCGAGCCGGTCTCCTCGGAGACGGAGACACGCGTGAGCTCGATGTCGCGGTTCTGAAGCGTGCGGTAGCGGTGCTGGAAGCGCTGCGAGTCCTCCCGGAGCAGCCGCACCAGGCCGCGGTGGTGCTGGAAGTGGAAGGTGGATTCGCCGAAACGGATGGCCGCATGGCCGCCGCTCGACTCCCCCTCGTTGGCGCGGACGTGGAGGTAGTCGACGACCGCGGCCGCCCCAGGCTGGGCGACGAGCCCGAGGAAGAGGCCGAACCCCGCGCCCCAGCCGAACCGACCAGGAGGCCGACGCCGCGGAAGGTCCCGCGAAACGGGAGCGTCGCTAGCGGGCCTGATTCCAGCCCTTCTGGATGCCCTGCAGCTTCTGGGCATCGCCGGCGCTCCAGTTCTGTGCGTAGACGTCGAGCTGAACCTCGTTGACGTTCGCCCGCCCCAGGCCCTGACCGATGCCCACCCAGGTGTTGGGCTCCGCCTCCCAGTCGCTGATGCCCCGCTTCTCGGCCAGCGCGCCGATGCCGCCGAGGAAGCCGGCTTCGGCTCCGCCCGAGGTCACGTAGGCCTGGGCGTAGTCGGCGACGTCCTGGCGGTAGCGGGACACCTGGGTCTGGGAGGAAGCGGAGCTCGACTCCGAGCTGCTCGCCGACGAATCCGAGAGGCTCTTCGAGCTGTAAGAGAAGGAGCAGCCGCCGCCGAGGACGAGCAGGGCCGCCGCCAGCAGAACCGGGAGACGCAACGCGCTTCGCATGGGCTGGAAGTAGCGCAGCCCGCTCGCTCGGTCGACCGCGCAGGCTCGCGGCGGACTCGGCCCGCTCTCAGGCGATCGAGTAGCCCCCATCGACGCAGAGCGTCTGGCCGGTGACGAAGCGCGCGGCCGAGCTCGCCAGGAAGAGCACGACGGGAGCGACGTCCTCGGGGACTCCCCAGCGCCCCATGGGTGTGCGCTCGAGAAGCGGTCTCTCCAGCGCTTCGATGCCCTTCATGGGTGCCGTCATGCTGGATTCGATCAGCCCGGGGGCCACGGCATTGACGCGGATGCCGTCGCTCACCCAGGCTGCCGCCAGGTTTCGGGTCAGCTGGACGACGGCGGCCTTGGCAGCCCCGTAGCCCGGCACCAGGGGAACCGCGAAGAAGGAAGACATGGAGGCGAGGTTCACGACGCTCGCACCCTCCGGGAGCGAGCTCGCCATCAGCTTCGCCTTGCAGGCGCTGGCCATCCGGAAGGCTCCGAAGAGATTGATGGCCACGGATTCCTCGAAGACCTCCGGATCCCACTCGCTCTTCCCGCCGGGCAGGCTGGCACCGGCGTTGTTCACCAGCACGTCGAGCCCTTCGAGCTGGGAGGCCACCCTGCGGATCGCCTCGGAGTCTGTGAGCTGCAGCGGGTGGTAGGTGTAGGCGGAGAGATCGCGATCGTAGTCGCAGGCCTGGTCGCGCGTGCCGGTGATGCCCACCTCGGCGCCCGCCTCCACGAAGCCCCTGGCAACGGCGCCTCCGATCCCGCTGGAGCCTCCCGTCACCAGCACCCGACAGCCCGTGAAGTCGTAGAAGATCCCGCCCCCGCTCATCCCGGCCACCCCCTTCCCTGCCGCACCTCCGGCTCGCCGGACTCCGAGCCAGAGTAAGCCGTCCTGATAGAATCTTCCCATGCCGCGGCGCTGGGTGCTCCTCCCGGGATTCTCACTGATCCTGGCACTCCTCTCCCCCGGTTGCGGTGAACGCCCGGAGCCCGCCACGCCCGCCCCGGCCGAACCCCCTCCCGCGCGCGTCTGGCTCGAGACCGACCACGAGTCCGGACCGATGGGGCTCGGGGCTCCGCGCACCGGCGACCTCCCGGAGATTCGCAAGCAAGGCTTCCTCCGCGTTCTCGTGAGCTACAACCAGACGAACTACTTCGTCTCGGACGGACGCCAGCGGGGCCTCGAGTTCGAGCAGCTGAGCGCCTTCGAGAGGTTCCTGGCGCGGGAGGCCAGGGGGCAGCCGCCCCTGCGCGTGATCTTCCTCACCCTGCCCTTCGATCAGCTGCTACCCGCCCTGGTGGCGGGGTTCGGGGACGTCGCTGCGGCGGGTCTCACCATCACCTCCGAGCGGACGCGGGTCGTCTCCTTTTCGAACGCCTATCGCCGCGACGTCGCCGAGGTGGTGGTGCGCCATTCGGGGGCCGATCCCGTGACGACGCTCGAAGGGCTTTCGGGGCGGACGATCCACGTCGGCAGGGGCACCAGCTATGCGACTCATCTTCGCGCCCTCGCCGATCGGCTCGGCGGCCGGCCGGGGCATCGCCTGCACGTCGTCGAGGCCGATCCGGTGCTGGAAACCGAAGACCTGCTGCAGATGGTGAACGCGGGCATCTACTCCTACACGGTTGCGGACGACCATCTGGCTCGGCTCTGGACCGCCGTGCTCCCGGAGCTCGTGATCGAGAACGAGGTGCGCGTGGCCGAGGGGGGCGAGCTCGCCTGGGCGGTCCGCCCGGAGAACCTCGAGCTGCGCGGAGCCTTGAACCGCTTCGTGGCCCGTGAGGGCCAGGGGACCCTGTTGGGGAACGACCGCTTCCGGCGCTATCACGCGAGTGCCCGACGTCTCGGCAATCCCGCTTCCCCGGAGGAGTGGCGGCGCCTCCATCCCTTTGCCTCCACCTTCAAGCGCGTCGCCGCAGAGCACGGGTTCGACTGGCTCCGCCTGGTGGCCCTCGCCTACCAGGAGTCCCGCCTCGACCCCACGGTGCGCAGTCCCGCGGGGGCCATCGGGCTGATGCAGGTCCGCCCGGCCACTGCGGCCGACGTGGGTGTGGCGGGAATCGAGCGGGACCCGCTGGCGAACATCGAGGCCGGAACCAGGTATCTGGCCTTCCTGCGGGACCGCTACTTCTCGAACGACGAGATCGCCATGGATGATCGCATGGACTTCACCCTGGCCGCGTACAACGCGGGCCCGGCACGGGTCGCCCGGCTCCGCCGCCAGGCTCTCGGAGAGGGGCTCGACCCCAACCGCTGGTTCGGAAACGTGGAGCACGTGGCGCTCCGCGAGATCGGGCGAGAGACCTTCGAGTACGTGGGGAACGTCCACAAGTACCATCTGGCCTACCGGACCGTGGTCGAGCAGGAGGCCCGCCGGACCGCGGCAGACCGGCTCTAGCCGGAGACAAACGTCAGGCGGTGGCGGTAGATGAAGGTCTCTCCGCGCTGGCCCCGGATCCAGGGCAGATCGGGCCCGTCGAGGTCGCAGCTGTAGTCGTAGATCACGACCTCCTCGGGGTCGGAGCCTGGGAGCACGGCCGGGAAGCAGGCGTCGCCCCGGGAGGGCAGATCCATCACCCAGGCGATGCGGTCCTCCTCCTGGACGTAGCGCCACAGGGCCGTGCGCTTGCGGGCGAGGCTGTAGTTCACCTGGTTCCACACGGTGCGCAGCAGCCAGCCGGCCCCGCGGCCGAGGTCATACGCTCCCCGGCCATGCAGGTTCCGCCGGCCCACCAGGTAGGCCTCGCCGTCGTGCCAGAACATGAAGGGCGAGTCGTACTTGCGATGGTCCGAGCGACAGGTCCAGTGAGCTGGGTCCTCGGCCGGAGCCCGGCAGACCTTCGCCCCCCATCCCGTCTCGTCCCCAGCCTCGTTGCGGATCACACCATAGAGGGTGCCGTCATCGCCCAGACAGCAGTCCGCCTCGCTCCCACCGCCCTCGTAGACCACGGGCCGCGTGGGGTCGAAGGGCTCGAAGCGACGGCCATCCTCGGTCTTCCAGAGCTCGATCCGCAGCCGGGGTCGGCTCAGGTCGTAGATGGACTCGCCGCCGAAGTAGACGATCAGCACCGGCACCTCGCCGAGCCGACGCACGCGCCAGCCCATGGTGCCCGGCGGCCCGAAGGGCGAGAGCTCCGACCAGCTGCCATCGGGCCCCCGCTCCGCCAGCGAGAGGCCCTGGGGCTCGAACGCGAGGGCATCCTTCCCGAGCCGGGACACGTAGAGGAACAGGCGATCGCCCAGGGAGAGCAACCTCGGCTCGCGCAGGTCCTGGCCGAGCGCGAAGCGAGCCTCGAGCTCCCATTCCACCTCGTCCCGGCTGCGCACCACGTAGATGGCCGTGTGCGGATTCGCGAAGTGATGGGGCGCCGTGCGGAAGGCGAGGTACACGAATCCGTCCGTGTGGCGTACGGCGTCGAGGTTGTTGTTGGAGTGCCCGAGGGAGACGGCCGCCGGAAGACCTTCGCTGGGCACGATCCTGCGGGTCTCGAGGATCCGGACGTCGTGTCGACCGGGCTCGGAGGGCGGGGGCTCGCTCCTCTGCCGCCCCAGGCGCTGGTGCAGCCAGGCGAGGCCGGCGGCGCTCCCCAGGAGACCCACGAGGGTGGCGCGCTGGAGGCCCCTCATGCCGGGTACTCTAGAGCACCGAGGCGCGACCTCGGCCCAAGGTGAGGAGCGCCCGCGAGTCGGACCTCGAGCAGCGCGGCCACGGGCGCTTCGTCGCCGGTGGCGGAGGGGGAGGCTTCATGACCACGATCTACTACGAATTCGACGCGGATCCCACCGCCCTCGAGGGCCAGTCCCTGGCGGTGGTGGGCTACGGAAACCAGGGTCGCTCCTGGGCCCTCAACCTGCGGGACTCGGGAATCGACGTCCGCGTCTGCGCGCGAGAGGACGCGTCTCGGGAGCAAGCACGCCAGGATGGTTTCGCCGTCGGCGAGATCGAGGAGGCGAGCCGCGCCGACGTCGCGTGCCTGCTCGTCCCCGACGACGCGATCCCCGGGCTGCCCCTCGAGCGTCAGGACGGGCAGCTCACCCTCGTGGCCAGCGGCTACGCGTACGGGTTCGACCGCTTTCTGCCGCCGGGCGATCTGGCGATGGTGGCCCCGCGCATGCTCGGACCCGAGGTACGCGCCTGCTACGAAGAGGGGGTCGGCTTCATCACCGCCGTCGGCGTCCATCGGGACTCGAGCGGGCGCGCCCTGGCGCGGACCCTGGCGGTGGCCCGGGCTCTCGGCGGGCTCCGCCAGGGAGGGCTGGCACTCACGCCCAAGCAGGAGGCGATCCTCGACCTGGCGGTGGAGCAGGTGCTCTCCCCGGCGCTGGCGCGGGTGAGCACCCTGTTCACCACCACCCTGCTCGAGCAGGGGATCCCGCTGGAGGCCGTGATGACGGAGCTCGTGCTCTCGGGAGAGGTCGAGCGCACCTACGGGCTCGTTCGGAAGCTCGGCTACACGGGGCAGTTCGATTTCCACTCGCCGGCGAGTCAGTACGGTCAGCTCTCGCGGCGTGACGCCTACGATCCAATCGATCTGGCTCCGATCATGCGCCGGCTCACGGAGGACATCGTCTCGGGCCGCTTCGCGGACGAGTGGGACGCCGAGAGTGCAGCGGGCCATCCCCGCCTTCGAGCGCTCAAGTCCCAGTTCGTCGGACCGGCGGTGGCCGCCCTCGAGAAGGATCTTCGGCACCGCCTGGGCCCGGGGGCCAGCGCACGCCAGGGCCCGAGAAGTTCCTAGCCAGAAGGCATCTCGAAACCCTGAGACGCTGTTGGGCGTAGAGGCCACGGCCGTGAACAACCGGAAGCTTGCACCTGCTCTTGCTCATCGCTTGCGCGCGATCTGCCCGCCACTCTCGCCGTGTTGCATGCGAGCTCACCGCGCGATGCGAGCCGACGCTGCGAAGATGCCCTCGAGCCGGCCTTTCCTGATTGCTACGAGATCGACGCTGTGGGACCCTCGATTGCAGTAAGGGCAGCCGGAGAGTCGAGCGGTTGCACGCTTTGCAGCACGAATGGAGACACCATGGAGAGCTTGAATCGCGAGGAAGACGACTTCGGCAACGTGAGGCGGCAGGCGACTGCCCCGGCTTCGGACCCGTCCCCGGTGAGCGGCCGCGGGTCCCGAATCGGGAAGCGAGTGCTCTGCGGCGTGGCCGTGCTCGGCCTGGCGCTCCTCGCGACGGGACCGCTGGCCTGCCAGTACGAGAAGCCCCAACCCGACGAGGATGCCACGCGGGAGGAGAAGCCCAAGTACGACTGGTAGCTCGATGAGCAGGCCTCTCGCTCGCGATTCGTCCCGGGCTGGAAACGTGGGCCCTCCACGGCTCGAGGATGGGACACACGGCCCGGCCGAGGGCGCGTGCCAGGCGACGGGAGGGGTTCGTGAGATCGGTTCTAGTCTTCGTCCGGGATCCAGCTGCCGTGGAAGCCGAAGGGAACCCGGGCCGGCAGGTGGATGCGCGCCACCGGCTCGGCGTCGAAGCGGGTGGCGTCGAGGATCACCAGATCGCTCCGGTCGCGGCCTGCGTCGTAGACGAAGGTGAGCACCCAGCCCTCGTCCTCTCCCCGACCGTCGGGCGCCGCTGCGAACACCGGCTCGCCGGCCTGGCAGCCCGCCGGCAGCCCATGGGTGACCGAGCTCCCGCTCTCCAGGTCGTACTTGCGCAGCTCGCTGCCGAGGCTGTCGGCCTCCTCGCCCATGCCGGCCAGGTAGCCGTAGCGGTGCCGCAGGCCGACCACCCGGTCGTGCACGCGCGGGAAGTCTCCCGCCCGATCGTCGAGGGGCTCCTCGCGGACCTTGCCCGCCTCCCGGTCGATGGTGAAGCGATGGAGTCGGGGCGGCGAGCCCGCCCCGTCGCCGAGGTCCAGGGAGAGCTTCTCGAAGCGGCAGACGTCGAGGACGATGCTCTGGCCATCCTCGTAGGCGTTGAGCGGGTGGAAGACGTAGCAGGGATCGATCTCGTACCAGACGACGTCGTGATTCGATCCCTCCCGGGGCATCACACCCAGGCGCGCGCCGTAGTCGTCGCTCCAGCGGATCGGCAGCCCGCCTTCGGCCAGCTTCTCGAGATCGAAGACCATCGGCAGGTCCATGAAGATCACGTGGTTCCGCGTGACGTTCCAGTCGTGCATCATCGTCGGACCCGGAACCTCGATCTCCTCGCTCTGCACGAGCCGGC
>JBDLIK010000088.1:0-9417 GCA_039714895.1 Myxococcota bacterium
CCCTGCGACTGCCAGGTTCATCCCTCCCGGGGCGGGGTCGCCGACCGCCCGAGATAGCGCGACACCCGGCGCCGATAGGCGTCGTAGGCCTCCCCATACTGCGCGCGCAGCCAGGGCTCCTCCGTGAAGGGGGCCAGGGCAAACCAGGCCACGGCCAGAACCGATGCGATCCACGTCCGAAGCGAGTTGCAGAGGATGGCCCAGCCCAGCAGCAGGACGATGTCGCCCACGTACTGGGGGTTGCGCGTGAACCTGTAGGGCCCCGCCTGCACGAGCGCCTCCTTCAATCCGGAGGAGCGGTGGATCCCGAGGGTGCGAACACCCCAGAGAGCGAGTGCGAGACCCGCGAGGGCCAGCCCGCCTCCCACCGGAAGCCGCAGCCAGTGATCGATCGCGAACGTGTTCCAGTCGAGGATCCCCAGCGCCAGGATTCCGACTGCGGTGACGTCGGTCAGGGTCCAGACGACCCGGTACTGCCACGAGGCGCGCCCCGGCGGAGGCCACACGCGCCGGCTCGGATCGATCCAGGACACGATCAGGAGAGCCCCGAGCAGGAGCTCGGCGGCCAGGGTTGCGGCGAAGGCGAGACCCAGCATCAGCGATTCCTCCCGGACGCCACGAGCGCTTCGAGATGTGGCGTGGGATCCTGTGGAGGTCGATGCTTCATCAGTCCCCCGCCTCCTCCGCAGCGCCCGCGAGCCGGCCGATCCCCGGAAGGAATCGACCGACGCGCGACGCGTAGCCGCGGTACGCATCTCCGTGCAAGGAGAGGAGGTGGCGTTCCTCGAGCCGGACCTGTCTTGCCACGACGATCGCGGCCGCGACCCAGAGACCCAGCGTCCACGAGGACGGCACGGCCAGGAACATCCCCGCGAGCAGCACCAGGAGGCCGCTGAAGATCGGGTTCCGGACGAAGCCGAACAGGCCGCTCTGCACGAGCGCGGTCTCCGCATCATCGATTCCGATCCGGAACGAGGCTCCCATCTGGCGCTGGGCGGCTGCCACCAGGATGACGCCGCACACGCTGAGACCGAGTCCCAGCCAGACGATGGCGTCGGGAAGGGGCCACACACCCAGTGCCCTGGGCCCGCGCAACGCGTAGGTGGCCACGAATGCCAGCGCGGCCAGCTGGATCGCCAGGAAGGCGACGGCCACGAGTCGCTGACCCGGTGCCGTCTCGCGGTGGAGCGTCACGGCCCAGACACCGGTTTGGCGGCGAAGCCGAACGGTCGGCCACACCATCAGCACGATCACGAATGCCACCAGCAAGAGCGGCAACGACACCCGGACGGCAAGGGTCACGTCCATGGGAGGCTCCTCGTTTGGGCTCAGCCCTGATAGGATCCGAGCAATTGCGGAGCTTCGCTACTCGGGGCCCGCCTCAGGCGTCGGCTGTCTCCGCCGCGAGCTTCACGAAGCGCTCGATCTCCGCGTTGACCCCGATCACGAGCTCGTGAAGGTCCGGGAGCGCGTCCCAGTCGGCGTGGAAGCCCCAGTGGAGCCCGTCGTCGTAGCTGAAGAGCGCGATTCCGAGGGCTTGGTTCTGTGCGAGTGGAACCAGCGGGTAGATCCCTTCCATCCGCGCCCCGAGCAGATAGGCCGGGCGCGCCGGGCCAGGAATGTTCGTGATCACCACGTTGAAGGAGCGCTGGCGGGTCGCGATGCGGGCGAAGTCGACCCAGAGCGACGTGGCCGTGTGGTCGCTGAGATCCTCGAGAAACTCGATTCCCGCGCGCAGCCGTGAGCGCTTCAGGCGCGTCATCGTCTCGACCACCCGGGCGAGCCGCTCGAGCGGGTCCGGCTCGCCCACCGGGAGATCGGCCATCAACATCACCACCCGGTTGCCGACGCCGCGCTCGTCCCGCGAGCGGGTGCTCACCGGCACCTGGGCGCGAAACGAGAGGTCCGGGGTGGCCACGCCCCGCCGCCGCAGGAAGCTCCCGATGGCGCCGGCCGCCGCGGCGAGCACCACGTCGTTCAGCGTCCCGCCCAGCTGCTGGCGCACGGCCCGGATGCTGGCGAGGTCCTGGCGGGTCCAGTCGAAGCGGCGATAGGGTCCGATCTCCGGATTGAGGGGCGTGGGGGAGGTGGGCCGCAGTCCCGACTGCACGACCTCCTCGAAGGCGGCGGCCCGCTCCCAGATCTGCGAGAGCAGCTCCCGCGGCCGCGCCAGCGAGCTGGCCGTGTCGCGAAGCACCGCGAGGGGATAGGACGCGCGCCGCCACAGCTCATCGGCGAAGAGCTGCGCGCCGACGGGTGCCGGGCGTGGGTGCCAGGGGGGTGCCGGAGCGAAGGTCGGATCCGGCTCGAGACGCATCATGCGCGCCAGGAGGTCGAGGCCGGAGATGCCGTCGACCATGCAGTGGTGCGCCTTGGCGATCACGGCGACGCGGTCCCCCTCCACGCCCTCGACGAACCACATCTCCCAGAGCGGCTTCCCGCGGTCGAGCTTCTGGGACAGGATGCGCCCGGCGAGACGCTTGAGAAGGCGCTCGTCTCCAGGGTGGGGGAGCGCGCTGTGGCGCACGTGGTAGCCGAGGTTGAAGCGGGGATCGTCCACCCAGACGGGATGCTCGAAGAGCGGAATGCGGTCGAGCTTCTGGCGGAAGCGCGGCGTGTCGCCGAGGGCCGACTCCACCACTGCGCGGATCCGCTCCATGTCGAGCGCGCCCTCGCCATCGCGGAGCGGGCCGGACTCGAAGAGCGCGACCGCAGCCACGTGCATGTGGACGCTGTCGCTCTCGAGCTCGAGGAAGGTCGCGTCGAGCGCCGAAAGGCGATCGGAGTGGGCGTACGCCATCGGGGGCCTCTCCCGAGAGGGTCAGGGACGCAGCCGGCCCGTGCAAGGGACGCCGCGTCCGCCGCTCGCCCGGGCAGGATCGATCGCTCAGCGTTCGAAGCGCTCCCGCTCGAGCGCGACCCGGTGGCGGGGATGGGCCACGGAGAGCAGCGCCCGGGCGCGCTCCTCGTCGGTACGATCCCGCAACCAGGCGACGCCCTGCTCCGTAACGACTCCGTCCACGTCGTAGCGGGTCGCTGTCACGACGGTTCCCGGAGGGTGGCCGGCCACGATGCGGGACTGGCCTCGGGAGGTCTCGCTCGCCAGCGCGATGATGCGCAGCCCATCTTCCCGCAGCCCGGCGCCGCGGAGGAAGTCGAGCTGGCCACCCACGCCCGCCTGCTGGGCCCAGCCAAAGCTCTCCGCATTGACCTGACCACGCAGGTCGACGGCCAGGGCGCTGTTGATGCAGCGCAGCTGCTCGTGCTCGGCGATGCGGAGCGGGTCGAGGACCTCTTCCGCCGCCCGCACCTCCGCGCCGTCGCCGGGCTCGACGAGCTCGCGAACCTCGGGATCCACGGAAGCGATCGTGCAGACGGCGATCCCGCGATCCACGGCCTTGCGCGCGCCCGTGGCCTGGCCCCGCTTCACGAGTCGGGCCAGTCCGGGCCCCAGCACCTCGGTGTGCACACCCAGGTCGCGCGCGGCCAGCCGCTCGACGGCGGCATCGGGCACGGAGCCGATGCCCACCTGGAGTGTGGCCCCGTCCGGAACGAGCGGAGCCAGATGGCCGACGATGGCATCCACGTGGGGGGACGGCGGCACGGGCGTGTCGCTGGCGGCCTCGCCCTCCGCGAGGCACGCCGCCTCGATCGCCTCGACGGGAATCTCGCGGCCGCTCCGCGTGCGCGGGAGAGCCGGATCGATCTCCGCGAGGATCGGGATTCCGCGCTCCCGCGCCATCTCCAGAAGCTCGGGCGTGAAGCCCGCCGCCCAGCCATAGGAGCAACGCCCGCTCGCGTCGGGCGGCGCGAGGCGCACCAGGACGCAGTCCGGCTCGGCGCCGCGCATGTGTCGCCCCGCCTCGGAGAAGAGGAGCGGGAGGTACTCGCAGCGACCCTGGGCCACCAGCGGCGCCGAGGCGATGGTCGCGAACCCGGTCCGGAGACGGAAGCGGGGGTTCTGCGCCAGAGCCAGGCCTCCGAACGCCATCACGGCGACCAGTGCGCTGCCGCCGATGTCGCGTCCAGCCAGGGCCGCCAGCAGCGTGGTCGGCTCGATCAGGCCCGTGGCCAGGTCCATTCCGTCTTCGATGCGCGCAGCCACCTCGTCCGCCGTGCCCCAGCGGGTGCCGAAGGCGGCGGTCCAGGTGGGGTCGCTCAACGGGCCGGCACCCAGGCACGGCCCACGATGGCGTCGCCGCGATCGACGCGGCAGCGGACCGTGTGCTCGAGGCTTCCCCCCGGCCTCTCTCGCGAGAGCCGCTCGGCGCAGGTCTCGATCCGATCGCCGGCAAAGACGGGTAGCCGGATGCGCACGTCGAGCTCGGTTCCGACGACCGACCCGATGCCGTAGGTCCGGTAGAGCAGATCGAACACGTAGGCGAGAAACTGGGTGCCCGTCGCGATCGCCGCGGACAGCCCGACGCTGCTTGCGAAGTCGTCGTCCGTGTGGATGCTGACCTCCCCCGGTGGCTCGTAGAGCCGCATCTTCTCCAGCGTCATGGTGCGCTCCAGCGGGCCGATGCGTTCCACCACCTCGGCCGGCGCCTCGGGCGCCGGGGTCGCAGGCGCGCTCCCTCGCTCCTCGTCTCGCTGCTCTCCTTCGCCGTAGACGAGCACACCCGTGGTCGTGCCGCGCGCCACCACCTCGCCGCGGCCGTCGGTGGTGACCGTGTCGGTCACGACGTAGCGACGCCCGCGCTTGATGAACTTGTCGCGCGCCTCTCCGCTCACGGTGAGCCGGTCGCCGAACCGGGGCACGCGTTGCACCTGGAGGCGCTGCCCTGCGTGCACCGACTGGGAGATGTCGAAGAACTGGTCGGCGAGCTGGACGCCGTCGGCGGCGAGGAGCGAGACCGGAGCCTGGTGTGGGTCCGGGTAGCCCTCCTGCTCCGTGGCGCGGAGATGACGGGCCACGAGCTCCTCACTCAGCTCGTAGGCGAAGGGCCCGATCGAGTCGCCGGGCCGGATCTGATCGAAGGGGACCTTGGGTCGGCCCTTGGGATCCTCCATGGAGCTACCAGACCGGCGGGCGGCGGTCGCTCCAGGGGAGCGCCGCTTCGAGCCCGGCCGCCAAGGAAAGCAGCAGGTCCTCGCGCCCGTAGCGGGCGACGAGCTGCACGCCGACAGGAAGACCGGCCACGGTCCAATGGAGAGGCAGCGAGATCGCCGGCTGCCCGGTCACGTTGAAGGGGATGGTGAAGGCCGTGAAGGCGCCCGAGCGCTCGAACCCCTGCATCGGGTGCGCCGGGTCGGCGACCAGCTCGCCGATCTGCGCCGGCGGTGCGGGGAGCGTTGGCGTGAGCAGCACGTCGAGCTCCCGCTCGTCCCACCACGAGGCCGCCGCGCGGGTGGCGTGGTTCAAGGCCTCGACGCCCGCCAGGTAGTCGGTGGCCGAGAGCTGCTGGCCGCGCTCGGTCACCGTCCAGTTGTCGCAGTCGAGGTCGTCGGGTCCGAGTTCGCGTCCGAGGACCTGGGCGTAGCGCTCGACGTCGCGGGCCTGTCCCGCGGCGATCACGTCCAGGATGCGCTCGGCATCCTCCTCCGCCCCGAGCGGGAGAGCGGACACCGGCTCCAGCCGATGCCCCAGGTCGGCCAGCGCCCGGGCCGCCACCTCACAGGCGGCCACGCAGTCCGCATGCACCGCCGCGGCCGGCGATTCCACGAGGAGGCCCACACGTTGCGGGCGCAGCTCCGCGCTGAGCTCCTCGGCGAAGGGCCCCCGCGGTGGGGGTGCCGTGTACGGGTCGCCGGGCATGGGACCGGATACGGCGTCGAGCAGCGCTGCACAGTCGCGCACGCTGCGGGTCACGGCGAACTCGTGGACCATTCCCGCCCAGGTATCACCGACTGCCGGTCCCAGGGAGACGCGCCCGCGCGAGGGCTTCAGGCCCACCAGCCCACATGCGCTCGCGGGAATGCGGATCGAGCCACCGCCGTCGTTTGCGTGAGCCGCCGGCACCATGCCCGCCGCGACCGCCGCGGCCGAGCCGCCGCTCGAGCCGCCGCTCGAGTGTCCCGGGCTCCATGGATTGCGGGTCGGGCCGTAGGCCTCGGACTCGGTGGTCGTCCAGGCGCCGAGTTCGGGCACGTTCGTGCGACCCACGTCCACGAGCCCGGCTTCCCGGAAGCGGCGCACCAGGAAGGAGGTTCCGGGCGCCTTCCACCCGGCATCGCGAAGGAAGCGGGTGCCCAGGTGGCAGGGATCGCCCTCGGAGTCGCCTCCACCCAGGTCCTTGAACAGGAAGGGAACGCCGCGGAAGGGACCGTCGGGCAGCGAGCCCTCGGCAACGCGGCGGGCACGGTCGTAGAGCTTGTGGATCACGGCGTTGAGCTGCGGGTTCAGTCGCTCGATGCGCTCGATCGCACCCTCCACCAGCTCGCGGCTGCTGACGTCCCCGAGGCGTACGAGCTCGGCCTGGGCCGTGGCGTCGAGCCCGGCGACCTGCTCGGTGATCCGATCGCTCATCGGCTGCCCTCCCTTGTCGGCCCTCGACTCTATCACGCCCGATCGCAGGGCCCGTCGCGCGGTTCGGGCAGGAACGGACCGCGGCCTCGAGATCTTCTTCCGGCTGCGCGAGGGCCGGGTCACCAGCGGACTCACGGCGCCCGAGGCGCCCGCCGAGGTGCAGCTGCGCATGCAGGCGGACGTCCTCGACGGGATGTTCACCGGGCGGGTCAACGCATGCAATCGGCCATGGACGGGAAGCTCTCGTTCACGGGAGACACCGCCAAGGGTCATGGATTCGTGCCCGATGGGTAGGGCGACCGGCTGCCAACACCCAGAGAATCTCCAGCTCGGGAGATCACCAAACGCAAAGCAGCGAGTGGGGCCCCTTATTTCCTCCGCGTCCGAGCGCGAGCTTGACTTTCGTCTTTTGTTCGCTACCTTCGAAGCTCCCCGGTTCCGGCAGCAAGGCCATGCGAAGTTCCCATCCCCGGCAGACGCCGGCGAGCAGACCCTTGGTCTCGGGCGACTGGATGTTCGCGGAGCACCCTCCGGGGTTCGACCCGTGCAGCTCCGCGGATCGGCCTGCGCTCGAGGCACGCGGCGCGCCCGGCAGGGTCGGGGCTCGCACCTCGTCCTCGGGCGGCGACCCCGAGCCAGAGCTGGCGCACCACGTGCGCGCCGCTGCACCGACCCGTCGCGTGCTCTGCGCCCTCGCCGCCCGCGCCATCGAGAGCCGAAGCTGGTCGCGCCTCGGGTTCGCTCGGGCGGGCGACCAGACGCGAGAGCGGCAAGGCATCTCCGCGCGCTCCCTCCAGGAGCTGGCGCGGGTGCATCGCGTACTGGCCGAGGCGCCCCGCGTCGACGCCGCCTTCCAGACGGGCCGGATCGGCTGGACGACGGCTCGGGCGCTGGCGCGGCTGGGGCGGATCGAGGACCAGGCGCTCTGGCTCGGACGGGCGAAGGCGCTCTCGCTGCCCGACCTCGAACGAGCCGTGCGCCGGGCGCGCGCGGAGCGGGACGCGCCGGCGCAGACGCTGGCCGAAGACGGGGGCGAACCCACGCACGATCGCGTTCCGGTCGCGTGTACGCGGCCCGTGCGTGCGAAGTGGTCACTCGGCCGTGAGCTGGCGCGCCGCGTGGCGGGCGGACGCCTCCCGAGCTGGGAGTGTGCGGAGGTGCTGGCGGCCGAGATGAGCTCCGCCGCCCCACTCGGCTGCCATGGCGGCTCCGATCTCGACGAGGCGGTGCGACCCGGAACCTGCCTGGGAGAGATCGTCCCCAGACCGCCACCCGCCGCGGGCGACGTGGCCGCGGACGACGCCGATGGGGAAGGTGGCGAGGATCGCGACCGGGAGCCGGGTGCGGCCGGGCCTGTGAGCCGGGCCTCGACACGCTGCGGGGATCCACCGCCTCTTCCACCGGAGCTCGCCCGCCTGCTCGACGGGCTCGCGGAGACCGACGCCTTCCAACTCGATCGGCGCCTCCGCCGGGCCCTCCAGCTCGAGCGGACCCACGAAGCGCGCATCGGGCCCCTGTTGCGACGGGTGCTCGACGAGCGCCGCTACCGGCGGCGGGGCTACTGGGACCGCGACCGCTACCTCGAGGAGCGCCTCGGGATGTGTCCGCGCAAGGCGCGTGCGCTCGTGCGCATCGAGCGGCTCCTCGAGCGTTCGTCGGCGGTCGCTGAGGCCTACCGCTCGGGTCGCCTGTCGTGGGTCCAGACGCAGGCGCTCGCCCCGCTCCTCGAGGCGGGGGTGGGTCGGGCGCACACGCGGGCCTGGGTCGACCGTGCCGGGCGGGTCACGGTGCGCCGGCTCGAGGATGATGTGCGCGGGGCCCTGGTGCTCGCGGACCTCGATCCCCCGCTATTCACACGGACGGGCGGAGTCCCGGAGGAGGGGGTCGTGAAGGATCGGCAAATCGGTGCGGGTGCGCGCCAGCCGGGAGGCGCCCGGCAAACCCGTGCGCGCGGTGGGGCGGCGGAGACCGCCACCCTCTCGTTCCACGCCCCCACCGAGTCGGCGCGCTTCTTCCGCGCCGTGCTCGAGGAGGTGCGAGAACGCCTCGCGGCCGCCCGCGGCGCGCCGGCGACCGAGGGCGAGGCCTTCGAGGCGATGCTCGACCACGCGATCCAGGTCTGGAGCCAAAGCGACGGGCGGGTCCGCCTCCAACACCGCATCTTCGAACGCGACGGCTGGCGCTGCGCGGTGCCGGGCTGCACCTCGCATCGCAACCTCCAGGTGCACCACGTGGTGTTCCGCTCGCAGGGCGGCGGCGACGAGCCGGAGAACCTGATCACGCTCTGCGCGTGGCACCACCAGCGCGGGGTCCACGGCGGGTGGGTCCGCATTGCGGGCCGGGCACCCGACCGCCTTCGCTTCGAGCTGGGGCTGCGGGACGGGGAGGCGCCCCTCGCGGTCTACGACTCGGGAGAGCGCCTCCTCAGTTGAGGATCTCACCCTTCTCGCGGGCCACGGCACCAGGCGATACCGCAACGCCATCTACTTCCACCTGGGTGGGCTGGATCTCTACCCGGACGCCCTCAAATCAACACTCCGCGCTCGAACGATCTCTCAGCCGCTCCGGCGAGCGCTACGTAGAGGAAGCCCACGCGCCGGGAATGCTCAGCTTGCCTTCTGCAGAACCGCGACCTCCTTGGCCAGTCTTCCCTTGAGGCGCCCCTTCTCCACTTCGAGGTCGTAGCGCGTCTGCAGGTTCATCCAGAAGCGCTCTGTCATGCCGAAGTACCGCGCAAGCCGCAACGCCGTGTCCGCCGTAATCGCCCGCTTCCCATGCACGATCTCGTTGATCCTCCGGGGCGGGACACTGATATCCTTCGCCAAGCGATACTGGCTGATTTCCATCGGTCCCAAGAACTCCTCCAGCAAAATCTCTCCGGGATGAATCGGGGAGTGAACCTTCCTTGCCATGTCTCGCTCCCTAGTGGTAGTCCGTGATCTCCACGT
>JBDLIK010000089.1:0-9372 GCA_039714895.1 Myxococcota bacterium
TCGCTGCGCCGAAGAGATCCGGCGCACCCGCCGCAGCGTAGGCACGTACACCCAGGTGTCGTCGTTCTTGGTCTGGGCCTCGGGCTTGTCCGAGTCCTAGTAGCGGTAGGACATCAGCATGATGCCCCGAGCATCGAAGGGCGCCGTCACCTCCACCCCGAAGGCGTTCTTGCGCTTCTCGCCCCGGAAGATGTCCCCGTCGCTCTTCAGGTACTGCGGCTCGGGACGGTGCGAGAGAATCACGGTCTTGGAGGTCCCCTCGTAGTAGAGCGGAAGCTCCTCACCCCGATCCCAGTAGGAGTAGTAGAAGCTGGCCTTCGCGCCGTCGCCCCGCCAGCGGTAGTCGAAGTTCCAGATGATCTTCGCGCCCGCCTGGGGGTCCGCCTTGCAGTCGATCTGATCCATCGGGAAGGGCTGCCCGGCGGTGTAGTTCTCCAGGCTGTTGTCCGGGCCGATCTTCGACTGACCGGCGAACTGCTTCGTCGCGTTCTGGTAGGCCTCGGGACCCGAGTAGTCGCGGAAGAAGGGGCCGATCTCCAGCTTCATGCCCTCGTAGAAGAAGAAGTCCCGATTCGCCCAGAACTCGGGCGGCAGATAGTCCTTGATCGAATCCACACTGTCGGCGGCGATGACGTCTCCGGGCTGGAAGCTCGGTGCACCCACCGCATCCTCGCCGGCCTGCTGGGCCAGGGCGGGCGCGGCGACGACGAGCAGGAAGAAGGCGCTTGCAAGCACGCCGGGACGAAGACTCATGAGGACCCCCTGTCGGTTTCTCGTTCGAGACGCACGCCCTGGAACGCGACACACGCGGCCGCTGGAACCCGCTGGGTGATCCACGCACGCACCCCGTGGGCACGCAGCAGATCGCCCGACCCAGGCGCTTTTCCCCAGGAAACAGCGTCTCCTTCCTAAACCAGGCGTTCGCACGTTGTCAAGCCGCTCCCCCCCGGGTACGGTGAGCGGTCGGGTCCGATCCACCCGGAGACCCGGAAGGTGGGCGCCCCGTGAGCCAGAACCCCCCGGCCCGCCACCCTCCGCCGGAAGCGCGCGCGACTCCTCCCCTTCGACGACGCAGGGCGGCATTTCGATTCACCCTGCGGCGTCTGGGCGCTCTGCAGACCGCAACGCTGCTCGGGTGGCTGCTGACCTCGATTGCGATCGAGCTGCTGGGTCGGCTCAGCGACCTGCGGACGCCGGGTCCCCAGCGGCCCAGGCGGCGACAGCAGCGCCGGGAGCGGCGGGCGGCGGCCCTCGTTGGAGTGCTGGGGCGCCTCAAGGGGCCCTTCGCGAAGCTCGGACAGTTCGCGGCCCTGCGGGTGGACGTGCTCTCGGAGGCCACCCGGGAGCGCCTGGCCACCCTCCAGGATCGCGTCCCGCCGCTCCCCTTCCCCGAGATCCGCGCCGTGGTGGAGGCCGAGCTCGGGGCGCCCCTCGAGGCTCATTTCGCGAGCTTCGAGCCGGAGCCCATCGGCGCGGCCTCCATTGCCCAGGCCCATCGTGCGCGGCTGCCCGGGGGCGAGCGGGTGGTCGTCAAGGTGCAGTACCCGTGGCTCGCGAGCTCGCTGCCGGTCGACCTCGCGGTGCTCCGCCTGTTGGTGGCGATCTGGTCGCGGTCCCGCCCGAGCGGCCAGCCGGAGGGCCGGCGGTTGTTCGAGGAGTTCGCTCGGAGCCTGCGCGAGGAGCTCGACTTCGAGCACGAGGCGGCGCTGGCGGCGGAGGTGGCGCGGAACCTGGCGGACGACCCGGCGGTGGTGGTGCCCCGGGTGATTGCCTCCCACTCCAGGCGCCGGGTGCTCGTGATGTCCCATCACGAGGCAGTCCCCATCCTGGACCGGGAGGCGCTGCGCCGGCTGGGCGTGGAGCCAGGCCAGGTGATGGAGATCCTGGCCCGGGCCTACGCGAAGCAGATCTTCGTGGACGGGCTGTTCCACGCCGACCCCCACCCCGGAAACCTCTTCGTGGTCGATGAGCCCAGCGCCCGGGAACGGCCCCGGATCCTGTTCGTCGACTTCGGGCTCTCGCGACGGCTGACCCCCGAGCTGCGACAGGAGCTCCGGCGCGGGGCCTACGCGCTGCTGGCGGGTGACCCGGGCGCCTTCCTGGCCGGGATGGAGCGGATGTCGATGATCGCACCGGGGGCCCGCGCCGACGTGGAGGCCGCGGTGCGCTCGATGTTCGACCACATTCGGGGTGAGGAGAAGGCGCCGCTCTCCCTCGCCGGCGACCGGGTGCTCGCCCTCAAGGACCAGGCCAAGACGCTGCTGCTCGCGACCCCGGGACTGAAGCTCCCGGCCGACCTGCTGCTCTACGCCAAGACCCTCTCCTACCTCTTCGCGCTCGGCGCCGAGCTGGCGCCGGAGGTGGACCTGATGCGCATCTCGGTGCCCTACCTGCTGCGCTTCCTGGCGGAGAAGGAAGAGGAGCCAGCGCGGCCCGGCCCTTAACGGCCTCGGAGGCGCAGGCCCTGGATGCGGATGAAGCCGGTGGCGTCCGCGGGGTCGTAGCCGGTATCGCTGTCCTCGAAGGTGGACAGATCAGCGTCGTAGAGGGAAACCGGTGAACGCCGACCGGTCACCCAGGCGCTGCCCTTGTAGAGCTTGATGCGGGCTTCGCCCGTGACGCCCTGCTGGGAAGCAAGGGTCGCAGCCCGCAGGAACTCCATCTCCGGGGAGAACCACAGGCCGTTGTAGACGAGCTCCGCGAAGCGGGGCGCCAGGCGATCCCGTTCGTGCATCACCTCGCGGTCCAGGGTGATCGACTCCACGGCACGATGGGCCAGATGCAGCACCGTACCGCCCGGGGTCTCGTAGACGCCCCGGCACTTCATGCCGACGAAGCGGTTCTCCACCAGGTCGACCCGACCCACCCCGTGGGCCCCGGCGATCGTGTTGAGCCTTGCCAGCAGTCGCGCGGGACTCAGCGTCTCGCCGTCGATGGAGACGGGCACGCCGTGCTCGAAGCCCACCAGAATCTCGGCGGGTGTGTCCGGAGCCTCCTCCGGGGAGGTGGTCATCACGAAGATGGACTCGTCCGGAGCGCGCCACGGGTCCTCGAGGACCCCCCCCTCGAAGGAGATGTGCATCAGGTTGCGATCCGTCGAGTAGGGCTTCTTCACGGTGGCAGCCACGGGGATGCCGAACTTCTGCGCATAGGCCATGCAATCGGTGCGCGAGCGCAGGTTCCAGTCGCGCCAGGGGGCGATCACCCGCAGCTCCGGGGCCAGGGCGCGGTAGCCGAGCTCGAAGCGCACCTGGTCGTTGCCCTTCCCCGTGGAGCCATGGGCGACCGCGTCACAGCCCGTCTCCCGGGCCACGGCCACCTGGTCCTTGGCGATGACCGGGCGGGCCAGGGCGGTGCCGAGCAGGTAGCTCCCCTCGTAGATCGCGCAGGCCTGCACGGCCGGGAAGACGTAGCCGCGCACGAACTCTTCGCGGAGATCCCGCACCACGCAGTCCACGGCGCCCGTGGCCTTGGCCTTGTCGGGCAGCCCCGAGAGTTCTTCCTCCTGGCCCACATCCGCGGTGTAGGCAACGACCTCGCAGCCGTAGCTCTCGATCAGCCAGCGCAGGATGACCGAGGTGTCGAGACCGCCGCTGTAGGCCAGGCAGACGCGCCGCACGGACCCCGTTCCGGACATGGCGACCCTCCCGGCCGCGATTGTACCGGATCGCAGCTGCGGGCTGCGCCCGCAGCACCGGCCGGGCCCGGCGTCCGCCAGGGGGCGCGCTGCTTCGCTCGCCTGCTCCTTCGCGGCGGGAGGCTATCGCTCGGGCTCTCCTTGGAGCTCGTGCCGGATGGCTTGCGACCACTGGCGCACCCGATCCAGGGTGACCTTGAACTGCTCGCCGCCGGCTGCGGCGCCATCCACCACCCGGTCGAGGTCCGCCACGGCCTCCTCGAGCTGCCGCTGGAGGTGGAAGAGGCGTTCCATGCCATCCACCTCGTCCTTCAGCAGCATCACCACGCCGACGTTCTCGCCGCCGGCAATGATCGGGGACGCGATGGCGGCGAAACCGAGGTTGCGCTCCCGCAGCCGGAAGCGGACGCTCTCCCAGTCCTCCAGCACGCCGGCCACCGCGCGGAGCACGGCCTCACGGCCGCCGCCCTCGAAGAGCTGGGCCAGCGGTGCCCCCCGGGCGGCATCGGCGGAGATGCCGAAGCGCTCCTCGAAGGTCGGGTTCACGTAGACGGTCCGACCCGCAGGGTCGCCCACCAGGACGGGCACCTCGAGGTAGGACAGCAGCGAGCGCTCCGCGCCCGTCACTCCTTGACCTTCACCTCGTAGAGCTCGTTCTCATCGATGATCCGTTGGATCTCCTCCTCGGAGAGGGTTCCCGTGGCGTTCACCGTGATCGACTGCTCCTTGCCGGTCGCGAGATCGCGGGCGGACACGCTGACGATGCCGTTGGCATCGATGTCGAAGGCCACGTCGATCTCGGGCTCTCCCTTGGCAGCGGCCCGAATGCCCGAGAGGATGAACTCACCCAGCAGGTCGTTCTCCTTGGCGTCTTCGCTCTCGCCCTGGAGCACCCGGATCTTCACCGCCGACTGGTCGTCCCGCGTGGTGGTGAAGATGTGGCTGCGGCGGACCGGGACGGTCGTGTTCCGGTCGATGAGCCGGGCGAAATGCCCCCCGAAGGTTGCGATGCCCAGGGACAGCGGTGTCACGTCCAGCAGGAGTACGTTCTGGTCGCCCGAGACCAGGGTCTCACCCTGGATGCTCGCGCCCACCGCCACTACCTCGTCCGGGTTCACGCCCTTGTGCGCACGTTTGCCGAAGAAGTCCGCAACGTGGCTCTGGACCAGAGGCATGCGGGTCTGGCCGCCGACGAGGATCACCTGATCGACGTCGCCCGGGGACAGGTCGGCATCCTCGAGGCACTGGCTCACGGCCTCCAGCGTGCCCGCCACGATCTCCCCCACCAGCTCTTCGAGGGTCTCCCGGGTGAGCTCCATGGAGAGATGGCGAGGTCCGCTCTGGTCGCTGGCGATGAACGGGAGGTTGAGCTCGGTGACCTCGCGCAGGGAGAGGTCGCACTTTGCCTTCTCCGCCGCATCCTTGAGGCGCTGCAGGGCCATGGTGTCGCAGCGCAGATCGATTCCGTCGCTCTCCTTGAAGGTCTCGAGCACGTAGCTGACCACCTGGCGGTCGAAATCCTCTCCACCCAGGAAAGTGTTGCCCCCGGTGGCGAGGACTTCCATCACCCCCTCGCCGATTTCGAGAACGGAGATGTCGAAGGTGCCTCCTCCGAGATCGTAGATGGCGACCTTCTCTTCCTTCTGCTTACCGAAGCCGTAGGCCAGGGCGGCCGCGGTCGGTTCGTTCAGGATGCGCAACACGTCCAGCCCGGCGATCTTGCCCGCATCTTTGGTGCACTGACGCTGGGTATCGTTGAAGTGGGCGGGGACCGTGATCACCGCTTCGCGCACCGGCTCACCCAGGTATTCCTCCGCCACGCGCTTCATCTCGCGCAAGATGATGGCCGAGATCTCGGGACAGGTGAACACCTTGCTGCCGAGCTCGATGCGGGGGTCTCCGTTCGAGCCTTCCACGATCGGATAGGGGCAGAGCTCGCGGGCGCGCTCCACCTCGCGCGAATCGAAGCGGCGCCCGATCACACGCTTGCAGGCGTAGACGGTATTGCGGGCGTTGGTGATGGCCTGACGCTTCGCCAGATGCCCCACCAGACGCTTCCCCTCCTGCGTGATGGCAAACATCGAGGGCGTGGTCTTGTAGCCACCCGCATTCGGGACCACGACCGGCTGGCCATCTTCCATGACGGCTACGCACGAGTTGGTCGTCCCGAGGTCGATCCCGATGACCGGACTCATCCATCCCCTCCTAGCGTCCGCCGCGACGCAGGCTCGCCAAGGCTTGCTTGGCTTCTTCGTCCCTGGGGTCGAGCTCGAGGGCCCGACGGATCTCCCGACGGGCGTTCGCATCGAGACCCGCCGCCTGATAGATCTGGCCGAGCGTACGCCGATAGGCGGACTCCTCGGGCTCGAGGTCGCAGGCCACCTGGGCGAGATCCTTGGCCTTGCGTAGGTCCTCGCTGCCCAGCCACGCCAGCCGGGCGGCCCGGTGGTGGAGGTCGGCGTCGTGGGGTCGGAAGTGGGCCGCCTCCTCGAAGCAATGCAGCGCTCGCGCGTAGTCGCGCACCTCGAGGGCCCCCTCACCCTCCTTCACCAGCTGCTTGGCCCGCTCCTCGTGGGCGCGCTGCAGCACCTCTGCGAAAGAGTCCCGGTAGGCCTCGTTTCCTGGATCGAAGGCGATGGCCAGTCGCACACTGGCCGCCGCTTCGAGCCAGCGGTCGCCGCGGAATGCGGCCATCCCGGTCTCGAAGTAGTGCTTGGCCTTCCCCTTGCGTGCCAGCAACTCTTTGGCGTCGACCGAGAAGCGGGCCAGGCGGCGGCGGGCCTCCTCCGGTGCCACCCGTTGTTCGAGGGGCCGGGCCTCGCCCTCGGTCGAGGAAGCTTCCTGGGCGAGGGATCGCTCCATTTCGGCACGGGCCATGGGGTCCGAGAGCATCTCGTGGGCCTCGATCAGCTTGCGGAAGATGCGCTGGAGGCGTTCCGCGAAGTCGCCGATCTCCTTGCGGAAGTAGCGATCCGGATGGAACTCCCGGGAGAGCCGAAAGTAGGCGCGCTTGATCTCCCTCGCGCTGGCGCCCGCATCGACGCCGAGGATCTCGGTGTAGCTGGCGCCAAGGCGCGACTCGAACTCGAGGATGTGCTGCTGGATCTCCGGCTCGAGGTCGAGGGAAAGGTCCGGTTCGACCCGGGGAAGCACCACGGGCTCGGGAACGAGCAGAGACTCGTCGCTGGGATCCTGGTCGATCTCGAGGACGCCCTTGCCCAGCCAGGCCTCCAGACAACGGTCCACGGTATCGGGCGGCAGTCCGCCGATCTCGCGCAGCACCCCCCAGGGCGTGCAGCCGTCGATGCGGGACAGCAGGAAGCCTTCCTCGGGGGTGAGCGGGAGCGCCGTCGGGTCGCAGCCGGGGGCCAGGCGCGGGGTCCCGCGCCGCGCCCGCTCACCCTGCGCCGAAATGCCCATGCTCCCTCCGATGCGAGCCGGCTCGCACCCTCGTGGGCTACATCGGCGGATCCGGAACGGAAACTAAGCGGATTGGGCCGGGCCGGAGAGCGGGATTCCCCCGGGGGGAGGCAGCGGCTCAGGGGCTCAGCAGGCGCTCCAGGATGGCCTTCTGAGCGTGGAGGCGGTTTTCGGCCTGGTCGAAGACGATGCTCCGCGTCCCATCGAGAACCTCGCCGGTCACCTCCTCCCCGCGATGGGCGGGCAGGCAGTGGAGGATCCAGGCCTCGCTGGCAACGCTCAGCAGCTCCGCGTTCAGCTGGTAGGGTAGGAAGATCTTGCGCCGGGCAGCGGCCTCGGCTTCCTGCCCCATGCTGGCCCAGACGTCCGTGTAGACGAAGTTCGCGCCCCGCACCGCCTCCACCGGGTCGTCGGTCCAGAGCAGTCGTGCCCCGCTCCGCTCCGCCAGAGTCTCCGCGCGGCGCTGGACCTCGGGCTCCGGGCGGTGAGAGGCCGGAGTGGCCAGGCGCAACTCGAGCCCGAGTACGGCGAACGCCAGCAGCAGCGAGTGGGCCACGTTGTTTCCATCGCCGAGGAAGGCGAGCACGCAGTCGCCGAGGTCCACCCGCTCCTGGATGGTGAGCAGGTCCGCCATGACCTGACACGGATGCAGCCGATCGGTGAGGCCGTTGATGATCGGGATGGATCCGGCCTGGGCCATCTCCTCGATGAGCTCGTGGCTGAAGGTGCGCGCCACCAGGCCGTCGACCCAACGCGAGAGGTTCCGGGCCACGTCGGCCGGAGTCTCCCGGGTGCCGATGCCGACCTGCTCGGGGCGCAGCAGGATGGCGTGCCCTCCCAGCTGGGTCATCCCGGCCTCGAAGGTGACGTGGGTGCGCAGGGAGGGCTTCTCGAAGTACATGGCCAGGGTGCGTCCCTGGAGGGTCTGGGGACGCTCGCCCTTCTGGTTCAGGCGCTTGAGCTCGAGCGCCCGATCCAGGATGCGCAACAGCTCCGGGGCCGGCCAGTCGGCGACGCTGAGAAAGTCCTTGGGCGTGTCCGTCATAGGGTGAGCAGGGTGCCGACGCCGCGCTCGGTGAAGATCTCGAGCAGCAGGGCGTGCTGGATCCGACCATCGAGGATGGTCGCCGCGGTCACCCCCCCCGAGAGCGCATCGATGCAGCACTCCACCTTCGGAATCATCCCCTCTCGGATGGTTCCCTCCGAGACGAGCTTGCGAGCCTCCTCGGCACTGAGCTCCTGCAACAGCTCACCCTGGCCATCCTTCACGCCCTCGACGTCGGTGAGCAGGATCAGGCGCTCGGCCTGCAGCGCGCGGGCCAGGGCGCCCGCCGCCTCGTCTGCGTTGACGTTGTGGGTGACTCCCTGGGCGTCGGTACCGATGGGCGCCACCACGGGGACGAACCCCGCATTCGCCACCGCAGCCAGGGAGCTCGGATCCACCGATTCGACCTCGCCGACGCGGCCGAGGTCCCGTCCGCCGGGCATCTTGCGACGGACACGCAGCAGTCCGCCATCGCTCCCGGTGAGCCCGAGGCCCCGTCCCCCCGCCTGCTGCACGAGCTGCACGATCTCGTGGTTGATACGGCCGCCGAGGACCATCTCGACTGTCTCCATGGTCTCGTCGTCGGTGACCCGCAGCCCGTCGACGAAGCTCGACTCCTTGCCGAGCCGCGTGAGCATCGACTGGATCTGGGGACCCCCGCCGTGGACGATCACCGGACGCACGCCGATGTACTTGAGGAGAACGACGTCGAGGGCGAAGGAAGCCCGCAGGTCGTCCTTCACCATGGCGTGGCCGCCGTACTTGACGACGATGGTCTTGTCGACGAAGCGCCGGATGAAGGGCAGCGCCTCGATCAACACCTCGGCCTTGTCGATCAGTCGTTTCACGTCAGCCGTCCCCGGAAAGCCGAAGGGAGGAGCTTAGCGACTCCCGCCTCGGCGGGCGTCCCGCCGCACCCGGGCCACCTCGTCGATGGAGCCGAGCAGGCTGCGATAGAGGAGCACGTTGCGAACCGCGGCCGACAGCGAGGAGGCGAGCACCTCGGCCGTGCGGGCCGAGATCCCTTCCGGCGAGCCGGGAAAGGCCCGGAACACCCCGAGGCTGCGCCCCCGGAACGAGACCGGCACGCAGAGAAACGGTCCCGGCTTTCCGTCCGCAGGCGTGTCCACGTCGGCGTCGAAGCGCGGGTCGCTGCCCGGGTCCGAAGCGGGGATGGGGCAGCGGGTCTCCAGCACCGTCCCTGTGAGCCCCCGGCCCGGCGGGAGGGTCGGCCGGTCCGGGCGCAGGGCCTCCTGCTGCGCTTCCACCC
>JBDLIK010000090.1:0-9361 GCA_039714895.1 Myxococcota bacterium
CTACGGCGGTACCGGGCTCGGGCTTCCGATCTCCCGCCGCTTCTGTCACCTGCTCGGGGGCGCTGTGACCGTCACGAGCGAGCCCGGCGCGGGCACCGAGTTCCGTCTGCTGCTGCCGAAGGAAAGCCTTGCCCTACGGCCTTCCCGACGGCTCAGCGTCCGTAGACGGACACGTGCGCACTGCTGCTGGAGTTGAACGGTTCTCGCTCCCAGCCGCCCCAACGGCCCTTCAATCGCAGCCCCGCGATCCGCGCCATGAGATCGAGTTCACTCGGCCATGCGTACCGTTGGACGACCGGATTCAGGCGGACGCCCGCGTCCGAGAGGGACACGTGACTCTCCTCGAGCATCTGCGTCGCCGCGTCATGGCGAAGCACATCGAGCCGAACCTCGTCGACTTCGATGGCTTCCGCATCGACGTATTGATCGTTGCGCAACCGGTAGAGAAAGGAGGGCACGAACGCCTCCACGACGAACGAGCCGTCGTCCGTGAGATGGGCAGCGACGTTCTCGAGGCAGCGTACCTGGTCTTCCTGGGTCAGCAGGTTGAATAGCGTGTTCCACACCACGAAGATCAGGCGGTATTCGCCCGGGACTGGCACGTCAGCGAAGTCACCGATCGTGACGGAAAGCTGGTCGCCACCCGGCTTGGCGCGCAACTGTTCGACCATCGCGGGGGAGATGTCGATACCGTCGACGCGGATTCGCCGAGCTGCGAGGGGCAGAGCGATCCGACCGGTGCCGATGGCGAGCTCCAATGCGGGACCCGTACCCGCCAGTTGCTCGAGGAACGCGACTGCCGCAAGCTCATCGCCGCGTTGTCCGTCGCGGTCCCTCTTGGCGACGTCCTCGCCAAAACTCATGACCGGCTCATAACCCTTCATAGTTGCGCGCAGGGCCTCGATGCTAGGAATCCTGCGGCGGAAGCCGCGTGAAGTCGGGCTTGCGCTTCTCGCGGAAAGCGGCGATCGCCTCGCGGTTCGCGGGCCCTCGCGCCAACCGCGCGAAGGTGACGTTCTCGCGCTCGCGGGCGGCGTGCACGGCGCTGAGCCTCGCATCGAGCAACAGCTTCTTCGTGCCGATCAGAGATGCGATGGGCATCGCGGCGATCTCACCCGCGACCTCCAGCGCCTCTTCGAGCAGGCGCTCGCGCGAAACCGATCGCCACGCGATGCCCAGCTCGACCGCCTGAGCGGAGTCGATCCACGAGGCGGTATAGAGCAGGTGCGCGGTCGCTTGCCAGCCGATCGTCTCGGGCAGGAGGTGGGTGCTGCCCGCTTCCGCGGTGACGCCGAGGCTCACGAAGGGCGCGCGCAGCCGCGCCTCGTCGGCGATCAGCACCAGGTCACAGTGGGGCAGCATGGTAAGCCCGATTCCGACCCCGATCCCGTTCACCGCGGCGACGAGCGGCTTCGGGAACGCCTCGAGCGCCTCGATGAACGGAGGAAAGCCGTGCCGCGCGCCATCCTCGTGACGGCGCGGCCTCTCGAGCTCGCCGAGATCCTGCCCCGCGCTGAAGGCGCGTCCCTCCCCGGTGATCACGACCACCGCGACATCGGGGCTGGCGGAGGCGGCGGCGAGCGCCTCGCGGACAGCGTCGTAGAGGTCGTCGTTGAAGGCGTTTAGCGCCTCGGGGCGGTTGAGCGTCAGGAGGCACACGCGACCGACGTCCTCGATGCGGAGCACGAGGGTCTCTTCCGTCATGCCCTGGGCCGGGGCTCGACGCGCTCAGGGTGCCCGGACCACTGCCAGGCCTGTGTCGGACGCGACAACCCGAGCATCATCCCGCCAAGCGCGGCGGGGTGGAGGAAGACGGTGTTGGCGTCGCCTACGCGACCCTCGGACGGGGGCTCGGGCGTGTGCCCCGCCCGAATCTCGCGCGCGCGGGCCTCGATCGCGCCCAGCGCGTGGGACTCGGCAAACGCCATGTAGAACGACTCGCCGAAGCGGGAGAAGAAGCGCCCCATCGTGTTGCGGGGGTCGTGGGGCGTGATCACTTCGAAACGCCCCAGCCGGTCGCGATCGAAGAGCGTGAGAGTGCCCGCGTAGCCGTAGTGCTTCGAGTCGATCGGCACGAACGCGTCCCCCTCCTCCACGGGGTCGATCCCCTGGCTGCGCAGGTGGGCGACGAGGGCGGCGAAGTCGTCGGTCGCGGCGCCGGCCGCGTAGAGATGCGCGCCGCGCTTGGCCACGGCGTCCCCGATCCGGCCCGCGCCGTCGGGCTCGAGCAGCTCGACGAAGCCGCTTCCGAGGCGGAGGCGGGTCCGACGGGCGCTCAGAGAGGCGACCCGGTCCTCGCCCGCTGGCTCGGCTCCGAGCAGCTCGCTCCAGCCCTTCGCAACTGCGTCCCGGTCGGGCACGGCCATCTGCAGCCGGTCGATGCGCTTGAGCACAGCGGACCCTCCGGGCGCATCCTAGCAGGTGCGACCCCGGTACGAGCGAGCCCGAGCGCTCTGTCGGCGCTGCCCTAGCTGCTAGGGCCGATCCGGCGTCTGGTACTCGAGCCCGAGCCGCTCCAGCCGCGTCTTGAACTCCCCGAGGACGGTCTTCGTGAGCACGTTCTCGAGCTCCTCCGGCGATGCCGCCTCGAGGTTGACCCCGTGGTACTCGGGCGCGGGGACGGCCGAGCCCGCCGGCATCGCCTGGCGCGCGCGCTCGCGCTGGGCATCGATGGCGCCATCGCGGAAGCGGTCCGCGAACGTCGCGAGCATGTAGTAGGACATGTCCTTCTGCATCTGCTGCACTTCGGGCTTCCTGTCCGGATGCTCCCGGATCAGCGACCCGATGCGGTTCTCGCCGAAGCCCACGTGCCTGCGCTCGTCGGCGATCGTGCCTGCCAGGGTGTGAGCGAACTTCGGATTCCCGACCTTCATGGACTCGTGAAGCAGCTCGAAGACGCTGAACGCCATGCCTTCCAGCACGATGTTCTGGCCGACCACGCCCGCTACGAAGTCGCGTTTGTCGACCTTCTCGAGCAGGATCTCCGCGAAGCGGACCAGGTTGGGATTCGCGAGCTGCGCGACGACGTCATCGAGCTCGCGCTTCTTCACGCCCAGGTCGAAGAGACGCTGGGAGAAGATCTCGACGTGGCGAGCCTCATCGAGGGTCTGAGTGGCGAGGAAGCGCTTGCTCGCCTCGTCGGGGGCGCAGTTGATCAGCCCCGAGGACGCGGCCAGCGCGCATCGCTCGCCCGCCACGAGCTGCGCGGTGAGCGAGATCGCCTGCTCGCGAATCAGCGGGTCTGTCGTCACGAGCTCCGGCTCGTGCTCGCCCTTGCTGTGGCCAAATTCGGTATCCGCCAGATAGCCCTGCGGGCACGACTCGAGCCAGCGCTGGATCGAGTAGCCCTCGAGAAAGTCTGCCATGGTTCTGCTTGCCTCCCGATTCGGTCGACCGACCGATCGGTCTGGAAGTGAAGCAAGAAGAGTGCCACGGTCCGGCAGGTGCGCCGCTGAGCCTTCGGCCGTACAGACGCTTCTCGCAGGCCGGAGACGCGGGGCATCGGTCCCAGGGTGCCCCCCGCCCAGAGGCAAAACGCCCCAGCGGGTGCCGCACAGGGGTGACCGAACGTTGCAGTCCGAACGGGCTCCGTGGCGCCGGCTACTCCGCCACGATCACCGGTCGATCATCGCGGGCCTCGAGGAGGCGCGCAAAGGTATCGGCCTGCAATGCTCCATCGGCGTCGATCAGGGTGTGTAGACGGGGCAGTTGCGACGCACGGCGCTGCGACCAGCTCTCAAAGGCGAGCTCTCGCGCCTCACGGCGCTCCTCTTCCGTGCCCAGGAAGTCGACTTCGAAGCGCTCGAACCCCGGGAGCCTTCGAAGCGAGCGCCGCGCGATGAAGCGCACGGCGGGATAGGGGTCCTCGAGGAGCTGTGCGAGGTAGGGCGCCATCCAGTCGGTCCCGGAGGCCCCGTGCGCCTCTTCCCAGCCCAGGCTCCATGCCTGGAGCGCGCGCTGGGTCGCGTCGCCCGTGAGCAGCCAGAGGATCGATGCTGCGATCGTCCGCTCGTCCGCTCCGAGCGCGGGCTTCGGACTGCCGTACCAGCTCAGCAGATGGTCCGCGGCCCACTCGAGGGTCTGGTCGAGGTGACACTGGTTGCACGCGTTGGGACGCCCGGTCTCGAGGCTGGTCGAAACGCTCGGAGAGCTGATCTCGTGGCTGCGGATCGCCTTGAGCAGCCCGTAGGTCGTATAGGGCATGTGGCAGTTGTAACAGCTGCTGCCGGTGGAGTTGGGGGCATGGTGCGAGTGGGGCTCGGGGTTCGCGACCAGCTCCTCGTGGCAGCTCGCGCAGGCCTGGTTCCCATCCATGCCGAACCCCAGCTGATCGTTCGCCCATTCCTCGAGCGAGCGCGGATCGTCGGCCGCCTTGTGCAGGGTGTGGCAGGAGAGACACGACATCTCGCCGCGCTGGAAGCAGGGAGACTCGAGGAGCATTCCGAACTCACGCCCGCCCCCGCGCACCATCCCGTCCTGCCAGAACATCCCGGCGGCGCGGCCGCGCTGCCCCTCGGGGAAGTCCTCGAAGAGGGTGATCCTTCGCGCGTAGGACAGCTGTCGACCCGGCTCGAAGCTGTAGCCCGACGACTGGAACTCCTTTCGATCCGCGGGGCCCGGGCCACCGTAGCCGTGGCACCTCCCGCACACCTCCGACGCTCGCTCCTTTCCGAGGCGTCGAGGGTTTACGATGTCGGGGTCCTCATCCTCGGTGAAGTACTTCCGGTAGCGGCGTACCGGATTGTGGTTGGCCCGAACGTGGGCATCCCCTGGGCCGTGGCAGGCCTCACAGGTGATGCCGAACTCGGCGGCCTGCGTGTCCGTCGAACCTCGATCCACCCTGGGCTGGCCCTTCGTCGTGTGGCAATGGATGCAGCCGGTATTCCAGTCGGCACCGAACGCCTTCGAGTCGGCAGGGATGAGAAACGAAGCGTTGCGCGGGACCCAGGCATCGTCGTGGATCAGGTAGTGAAAGGGGAGCATGTCGAGCTTGCGCTCTTTGCCCGACGCTGCCCAGTAGAGCTGCATGTTGTGCGAGCCGGAGGCGAGGACGATCGGCCTTTCCAGTGTCGGGCGGCCCGGCGCACCCTGCACCACCCAGAAGCGCTCGCCGCGCCGCTCGAAGCGGTAGGTGACACCGTCGAGGTCGAGCTTCACGCCGTCGAGATCCGTGGCCAGCGCTTCGGGCGTGGCCACCTGGGTCATCCTTCGGTGGTAGGAGAAGTGCCAGGTGTCGTACTGCTCGGGGTGGCATGCCGCGCACGCCCCTGACGAGGCGTATCCGGGGAGGTTCACCTCGGTGGGGCGGTTCTCCACGCCCTCCTCGGGCCCTGGCAACCGGGCGTAGCGCAGGGCCGTCGAGGCCACGGCGGCGGCCACGACGACGAGCAGGACCCCTCCCAGGATCGGGAAGCGACGTCGGCTGCGCTCGGGTGTCTCTCTAGAGGGGGGCATCGCCGGTTCAGTCCAGGATCCTCCCTCGCCGCACGAAGGGTGTATGACGCCGGTCATACGCCGAGGCCCTCGGCCTCATCGCGGCGTACCTTCTGCGGCCAAACGGCGGGAAGTCGTCGACCCGCTCGTGCGTGGAGCCGCTAGCCGGAACCCCGCTGTGTGGAGGCGGGCTACCCTTGCTCGTCATGCGCTCGACCGCAGCCGTCACGACGCCGACCCTGGACCTGCTCCTGACCGGCTGACTCTCGCTCCTGGTGCTGATTCCGCTCAGCTTTGCCGGGTTCGGCTTCGAGCAGGAGCACCTGAACGAGCAGCTCCTGATCGCCTCGGCGCTCCTGAACTGGCCCCACTTCACTGCGTCGTTCGCACTGCTCTACGGATCGCGGGAGCAGGTGCGGCAACATCGCTTCGTCTCGGTCGTCTTCCCCCTGCTGCTCGTTGCCGGCGGCCTCGGAGTCGTCGTCGCCGCCGTGCACACCAACGTGCCGGTGCTGGTGGCGTCGCTGCTCACCAGCGCATACCTGGCGTGGCACTACACGGGCCAGGCGTTCGGCATGGTCAACGTATTCGCCCGAATCGAGGGGAACCCGCTCGACGCCGCGGAGCGTTGGCCGATCCGCCTGGCTCTGCGCTTGCTGCTGGCCTTCCACGTCGCGTGGATCCATCATCTCTTCCCGCCCGGCGTCTTCCCGTCCTGGTTCGTCGCGTTCTTCGAGACCGCCTACCGGGTGCTCCTCGCGATGATTCCGGTGGCCTTCGCACTGGGTGCGTTCGGGCTCGTCCGATACGGACGCCGGATCGGACGCGTCCCCGCGGCCCGGGTCGTGGTTCCCTTCGCGGCCACGGTCGTGTGGTACGTGTTCCTGGCCGCCGAGCCCGGCGGGCTGATCCTCGTGCAGCTCTTCCACTCCCTGCAGTACCTGGGCTTCCCGATCCGCGTGGAGGTGAATGACTCGGTCTCCCGAGCGCAAACCGCGGGCAGGCCGGTCACGTCCGCGAGCCGCATGCGGAGCGCCGCGCTCTACTACGGCTTCCTCGTCCTGGCCGGAATCCTGGCCCTGTACCTCGCCCCGATCGCGGCGCGCGACGCCAGCGAGTGGGCCTTCGGGCTCGCGGCCCCGGGCGCCGCCGCCGCGGCCGCCGTCCTGATGCTCGTCAACGTCCACCACTACCTGACCGACGCCACCATCTGGAAGCTGCGCGACCCGCGGGTGCGCACCGCCGTACTGGGTCACCTGCCGGGCACCGGTGGCGGGGGCGGTGGGAACGCCCGCTGAGCAGGATCGCGGGCTCAGCTCAGGGGCTCGATGGAGCTGGCCGAGCAGGCTACGCCGCCTCGACGCCCCGGTAGCGATCCAGATAGCTTGCCGTGAGCGCCTCGAGCTCCGAGATGCCAAGCTCGCGCGCGTAGCTGAGCAGGAAGCCTCGCAGGTAGGGCTCGGGCGGGAGCAAGCCGAAGTGCTCGCTCTCGATGTCGCAGAGCCCCTGGATGCGCGTGCGCTCGGTCATCTCCGGCAGCGTGAGCCCGAGTCGATCGCGGCAGCGGCGCAGGTAGGCGCCGGGCCGGTCCAGGTCCAGGGGCGGCAGCGAGCGGGTGGGGCGAGCCTCTCCCCGCTCAGGGAGGATCTCGGGTGCTTCGCGCAGCAGACGAGTCGCGAGCGCGTCGATCTCACGCGGGAAGGTGCTGTGGGAGAAGAGCTGGGTCGCGGGCTGCCGCCGTGCCACCGCCTCCCGCACGAGGGGATCGGCGTGCAGGCAGCCCACGTAGTCGATCGATACGCCGAGGCGCTCGCGGCACCGCTGCGCGAGCTCGGGACCGATCTGGCGGTGCGCCGCCGTGCTCTCGACCTGGTTCACGAGGAGCAGGGGTGCGAAGGCCTGCGCCTGCTCGGCGAGGAGCTTCGCGGCCGGCGGGTGGACGTGCCGGACGCGCGCGATCAGCTCCGGGGCGGAGCTGACGCGGGGCGCCGCGCGGTCCTCCTTGACGCGGAGGATCGCCGCGCGCACCTCGGGGTGCCGCGTGACGGTGCGGAGCGAGCGGTAGAAGGCCGCCCGCAGGAAGTGCTCGGCGTTCTCGATCGCCGTGGGCTCGGGGGTAACGACGACGATCCCGCGCTGCGCCACGAGGAAGCCATCCAGCACGTTGAAGGCGCTGCCGCCCCCCAGATCGAGCAGTACCTCGTCGACATCGAGCCCCCGCACGTGCCGGAGCAGCTTCTCCTTCTGGCAGTGCCTGGGGTTCGCCATGTCGAGGAGCGCTTTGTCCGCACTCACCAGCGAGAGATTGGGCACGGAGGTCGGGACCATGAGGTCCGACAGCGAGCTCACCTCGCCGCTCAGGAAGTGGGAGAGGGTGCGGCGCGGCGGTGCAACACCGAGCAGGGTGTGGAGGTTCGCGCCTCCGAGATCCGCATCGATCACGGTGCAGCGTCGCCCGGCGCCGGCGATTGCGCACGCCAGGCTCGAGAGCACGAGGGACTTGCCCACGCCGCCCTTGCCACCACCCACGGCCCAGATGCGGGGAGCGCTGGTGAGGTTCTCGGGAGTCGCCAGCCCCTCGCGCCGTCCCGTCGGGTCTCCGGATCGCCTCATCCGACTCCTCGTCCGATGCCGACCCCCCTCTCCCTTGCGTCGAACTCCCCAAGCGCCGTCAGCGTGAGCCCCGTCACCCGGCGGAGCCTCGCGAGGCGGCGGGTGTGCAGCGGGCGCGCAGGCCGCACGCAGCCTCGGCGACGTCGGGATCGTGCTGCGCTCGCTGGCCGAAGGGGTCCGGTCCTTCCCGGAGCCTCAATCGAGGCAGGCGCGCAGCCGCGTCGGAGCCGTCCCGGAAGAAGAAGAGGTAGTCGAGGTGCATGCTCTCGGGAGCGGATCCGGAGCGTCCGCGGGGTCTCCCCGGGGTAGGGGCGGCGGCACGCGCGCAAGGTTCGAAGCGGAACAGGAGAGGCCCGTCTGCACGGCCCTTGTCGGGGCAAGACGTCTCGTATAAGCCGAGGGTGAAATCGAGCCGCTGTGCAGCGGGAGTCCGAGGGGATCGTAGTACCGTCGAGGCTGACGCAACACAACGTCGGCGGAGGGAAGGGTCCCTGCGGAGGCGTGGACTCAGGAGCATGCCCCCCTGGGGCAACTGGTGCGCTACGCCGACGACTTCGTGATCCAGTGCGAGAGCGCGGAGGCGTGTGAGGAGGCCGAGCGCCGGGTCAGGCAGATCCTGGGCGGGCTCGGTCTGGCACTGCATCCCGTGAAGACGAGGCGGGTGGACCTCACCGAAGGTCGGGAGGGGTTCGACTTCCTCGGCTGCCACCTGCACAAGCGGGTCTCGGGGCGGCTGCTGGAGCAAGGGGTACGTCGGTACTACCTGCACCGGTGGCCTTCCGAGCGCTCGATGAAGCGGGTTCGGCGGCGTGTGAAGGAGCTGACAGGCCGGAGCTGGAGCGGGGTGAGGGACGTCCGGGTGCTGATCCGGAACCTCAACCCCGTGCTGCGCGGCTGGGGCAGCTACTTCCGGACCGGGAATGCGGCGAAGAAGTTCAACCAGCTCGATACCTATGTCTGGCGCAGGCTCCACAACTTCCTCGTGAAGCGGAAGGGTCGGAGTCTGCGTGCTGGCGAGGCCGATGCCTGGGATCAGGACTTCTTCTGGGGCCTGGGACTGCATCGCCTGCGAGGCACCGTCCGCTACCCGGGGGCTGCGTAATGCCGCGACTCGAGAGACCGCCGGTCAGCCGTGTGCGGGAAAACCGCACGCACGGTTGGAAAGGGGGTCTTGCCCACACCGTCCTTGTAGGACGAGACAGGTAGGATCTACCAGTGCAGCTCCCGGCTCGCGCGATCGCCCTGGCTCTCGTGGCCACCGTCGGCGTCTCCTGCGCACAGTCGGCTCCGAAACGGAGCCCGCGGCCGCGACCCA
>JBDLIK010000091.1:0-9266 GCA_039714895.1 Myxococcota bacterium
CCCCGCTCCAGGCGGCCGAGCGCGTTGACAGCCGGCGCGCGGTGGTCACCCTGCCGCCCATGCTTGCGCTCCTGCTGGCCACGAGCTTCGCCACCTCGGCAGCGGCGGCCCAGCCCGCGGGCTGGGAACGCACCCTCGATCGGGTGGTTCCGGCGGTGGTGGTGCTGAGGGTGAGCGCGCCGCGCTCCTTCGACACCCAGATCGCCTCCTCCACCACCGCCACCGGCTTCGTGGTGGACGCGGAGCAGGGCCTCATCCTCACCAACCGCCACGTGGTGCAGCCGGGGCCAGCGGTGGCCGAGGCCGTCTTCCTCGATCACGAGGAGGTGGAGCTTCAGGCGGTCTACCGCGACCCAGTCCACGACTTCGGCTTCTTCCGCTACGACCCGGAGGCAGTCCGCTTCATGCCCCCCACGGCCCTCGAGCTGGCCCCCGATCGTGCGCGCGTGGGCACCGAGGTGCGCGTGGTGGGCAACGATGCGGGCGAGAAGCTCTCGATTCTCACGGGAACCCTGGCCCGCCTGGATCGCGACGCGCCGGTCTACGGCCGGAACGGCTACAACGATTTCAACACCTTCTACCTTCAGGCCGGCTCGAACACCTCGGGCGGCTCCTCGGGCTCGCCGGTGGTCGACCGCAGCGGACGCGTGGTGGCACTCAACGCCGGTGGCTCCTCGCGGGCGGCCTCGAGCTTCTACCTGCCCCTGGATCGGGTGGTGCGCGCCCTCGATCTGATCCGGGCGGGGGAGCCCGTGGCCCGAGGCACCCTGGAGACGACCTTCCTCCACCGGCCCTTCGACGAGGTGCGCCGGCTGGGGCTTCGGCCCGAGACCGAGGCGGCCACGCGTCGCGCCTTCCCCAACGCCGTGGGCATGCTGGTGGTGGGCGACATCGTGCCCGGGGGTCCGGCGGACGGGGTGCTCGAGCCGGGCGACGTGGTGCTCAGGATGGAAGGAAGGCCCCTGATGGGCTTCCTCCCGCTCGAATCGATCCTCGACGAGTCGGTGGGGATGGAGATCGAGCTCGAGGTGGAGCGGGGGGGCGAGCCGCGGCAGCTGCACGTCCGTGTGGGAGACCTCCACGCCATCACACCGGACGAGTACCTCGAGGTGGGCGGCGGCGTCCTCCACGAGCTGTCGTACCAGCAGGCGCGCAATCATGCCCTGCCGGTGCGCGGCGTCTACGTGGCCGACCCGGGCTTCGCGTTCGCCCGGGCCGACGTCCCGCGCGGCGCGGTGCTCACGGCGATCGGCGGGAGCCCGACGCCGACCCTCGATGCCGCCGAGACCGCGCTGGCCGGATTCGCCGACGGTGCCCGCGTACCCGTGCGCTACTTCCGGCTGGGAAACCCCCGCACCGAGCAGGTCTCGGTGCTGACCGTCGATCGCCGCTGGTTTCACATGCAGCGCTGCCGTCGCGACGATCGCCTGGGCACGTGGCCGTGCGTGGCGTCGGCGCCCCCCCCGGCCGCCGAAGACCCTCGAGCCACCACCGTGCAGCTCCCGAGTCTTGGCGAAGGCCGCCTGGATCGGCTGGCGCGTTCCCTGGTGCTGGTCCGCTTCCACGTGCCCTATCTCATCGACGGAGTACCCGGCGGCCGCTTCCTCGGCGCCGGGCTGGTGGTCGATGCCGAGCGGGGCCTGGTGGTCACCGACCGCGACACCGTTCCGGTGAGCCTGGGAGATGCGACCGTCAGCTTCGCCGGCTCGGTAGAGCTCCCGGCCCGTGTCGTCTACCTGCACCCGGTGCACGGCCTTGCGGTGCTCCGCTACGACCCGGCGTTGATCGGCGACACCCCGGTCCGCAGTGCCGACCTGCACGTTCGGGACCTGTCGCCCGGTGACGAGTTCTGGCTGGTGGGCCTCACCCCCCGCGACCGGATCGTCTCCGAGACCACCCGGATCTCGCAGGTGGAGGCTCCGGAGCTTCCGCTGCCCCGGCCCCCTCGCTTCCGCGAGACCGGCCTGGAGCTGGTGACCGTCAGCGACCAGCCCGCCACCGTCGGGGGCGTCCTCGCCGACGGCCGCGGGCGTGTGGTGGCGCTGTGGGCCTCCTTCTCGACCCAACGCGGGCGCGAGGCGGAGTCGGTCTTCGCGGGCATCCCCAGCGAGCTGGTACGGGACACCGTGGCGCCTCTCCGCGAGGGCCGCACGCCCGAGTGGCGCTCGCTGGAGGTGGAGCTGGTCCCGGTGCCCCTGGCGGAGGCCCGCAGCCGCGGGCTTCCGGAGGCGGCGGCACGCCTTCTCGAGGAATCCGACTCCGGGCAGCGACGGGTGCTCTCGGTGCGACGCCGGGTGGCGGGGTCGCCGGCGGCGCGGCTGCTCCGGGAGGGAGATCTGCTCGTCTCGGTGAACGGGCAGCCGGTGACCCGGCCCCGGGAGGTGGAGCGCGCCGTCGCGGGCGAGAAGGTGCGCGTGCGGGTGGTCCGCGAGGGCGAAGAGCTCGAGCTCGACGTGCCCAGCGTCAGCCTGACCGGCAGCGGAAGCACCCGGGCGCTGCGCTGGGCCGGCGCGCTGCTCCAGGCGCCGCATCGGGCGCTCGCCGCCCAGCGCGGCGCGGAGCCGGGAGGGGTGTACGTCTCCTGGGCCTGGTTCGGCTCACCCGCCTCGCGCTACGGGCTGCGGGCGACCCGGCGCATCGTTGCCGTGGACGGAGTGCCCACGCCCGACCTCGACGCCTTCCTCTCTGGGGTGGCCGACAAGGGGGATCGGGATTCCGTGCGACTCAAGACGGTGGACCTCGAGGGCCGGGTCGCCGTGATCACCCTCAAGCTGGACCTCCGCTACTGGCCCACGGTGGAGCTCCTCCGCAGCGAGGACGGCTGGCAGAGAATCGATCGCTCCGATTCCGCCTCCTAGGGTCCGTGCCCTGCCCGTGCGCGGACCCACCGGCAAGCGCCGACAGGCGCGCGCAGCGAGGCGCAGCCGAGCGAAGCCTGTGGTCGTTCCGGGCTCAGCCCGGAACCGGACCCACAATTAGGCCGCCTCGACCCGCAGCCGGGGCGGAGCGTGCAGGGCCGCCGGGCGGCTTCTGGGCTCCGGCAGGGTGAAGCGGTGATCGCAACGGGGACACCAGCCCAGGAGCATCACGGTCCGCTCGACGACCTCGTCGGTGCGGATCTCGCTGAAGCCACAGACGAGACATTCGGATTCTCTACGGTCGGGTACCTGCATCGAGCTCCTCCCGCCGGGCCGAGGGGTCCGGCACCCCTCGAGGAAACCCTGCCGGCGTGACGGATGCGGTCACGCCCGCGAACCCGCAGCCGCTATCCTCGCCGCCCCGAGGAGGATCCCATGAGCGAGCCCCGAGAGGGAGCCGAAGGCCGCCGACCCTTCAGCCACTGGGAGGCGGCCAGGATGGACGCCACCGGAGCCTGGGCCGAGAAGCGCCGGCTGGCCGCGGCCATGCGTGTGGTCATCGAGCGGCTCACCACGAGCGATGCGCCCGAAGACGAGCTGCGGGCGGCGGCGGATGCCCTCGAACGTTACGCGGAGCGTCTCGCCACCCACCCCCGCGCCACCCGCTATGTGGGCTTCGCCGAGTCGGCGAATGCGGGCGATGTCGCCGGCTTCTTCGACCAGAGCCCCATCATCGGCCTCGCCAACCCCATCGCCCCGCCGATGGCGATGCACGCCGAGGACCAGCACGTGCTGGGCTCGGCAACCTTCGGCTCCGCCTACGAGGGCCCTCCGGGTTGCGTCCACGGCGGCTGGGTGGCGGCGGCCATGGACGAGCTGCTGGGCTTCGCCCAGTCCATGGGTGGCCAGCCGGGGATGACGGGCACCCTCACGGTGCGCTACCGCAATCCCACCCCCCTGCATACCGAGCTGCGCCTGCAGGCCCGCGTGGACGGGGTGGAGCGTCGCAAGACGTTTGCAAGCGGAGAGATCCACGCGGGCGACATGCTCTGTGCCGAAGCCGAAGGCATCTTCGTGTCGGTGGGGCGCGAGCGCTTCGAGAAGCTCGCGGCCGCACGCGAGGGAAGATTGAGCGGTTAGCCAGTTGCGACCCAGGATCGCCAAGAGAGAGCAAGCGCCGAAGGCGCGCGCAGCGAGGCGTAGCCGAGCGTAGCTGTGGTGGTTCCGGGCTTCGCCCGGAACCGGACCCACAGCTCGCCCGCAGCCCGATCAGTTGAAACGGACGGGTCCGATGGTCGGCACCGGGTCTTCGATGGCGCTGCGATAGAAGTCCACCCGCAGACGACGGGCCTCTCTCGCGCTCTGCGCGCAGAAGTGTCCCTCGATCTCGAACGAGCAGCCCGGGTCGCTGGGGACGTCGGGAACGCCCAGCGGCACGAATTGCACGTAGGCGGCGCTCGTTCCCGGGTCGATGTTGGCGACCACCGGACCTTCCGCCCCTGGGAGATAAGAGACCGGCACCGGCTGGGGAGCGAGATGGGGGAGCGGACCGAGTGCGAAGGCCAGCGATCGGGTGGTGTTGTTCTTGGTGAAGGTGTCGCCGATCCCCTCCAGGACGAGGATGCTCGCCCGCTTCGTCGTGCCCTCGAGCTCGAGGGGATGGTCGTAGAGCAGGAGCGAGGCGTGATTGTGCGGATCCTGTCCGTCGGAGACCATCTGGTAGAGCGCGAGGCCCATGAAGACGTCCGCCATATGCACCCCGGGGAGCAAGGACGGGAGCTGCGACGTGAACGGCGGCGGGTTGCCGAGGGGAGTGGTCCGGTCCTGGTATTCGACGAGCTCGGCGAAGCGCTGTGCACCGACCACGAGGCTGGCGGCACGGAGTGAAGGAGCATAGGCGAGGAAGGCCTGGCCGTGGTTGGAGCCATAGCTGATGCCCTCGTAGACGATGGCCTCAGGGTCCAGATCCGGGACGCCATCCGGGGCACCAAGCGGGAGGAGGTCGAGCTCTCCCAGGCTCCTCAGCACTTCCAGGAACGCGATCTGCTCGGCGTAGGTCTGGCTCCAGAACTCGGGGACCCTCCCCGTGGCGAGTAGAACGCTGAAGGTGGCCAGGGCCTGGTTCGCCAGGGAGCCGAAGTCCCGGTTGAGAGTGTCCGTGAAGCCAGCCACCGCGAAGCCCTCGGCGGCCAGGAAGGACCCGGCGCTTTCCGGAACCTCGGACTCGGCGCTGCCCGGGTTGCCGTGCTGGTACATCGCGATGGGGACTCCCCCCGTCTCGGCAGCGCGGGGCAGGGCGAGGACGAAGGGAAGGTCGAGCCGACCGGAGACGCTGGGTCGTCCCTCCCGATCCCTCATCAGGAAGGCGCCATTGCGCCAACGGGGCACCCGGAAGCTGCCGTGGACGATGGCCGCCACGGACCCCGCTCCCTCCTCGACGGAGTCGATGGTGAACGAGACCGCATCCTCCAGGACGTCATCCCGCAGGGCGAGCACGTCGTCGGCCAGGTCGTGGAGTGTGCGGGCCGAAAGACGTACGGCCAGGGCGACGTCGTCTCTCGGAATGGGCACAGGCTCCAGAGCCTCGATCGCCTCGAGCACCTCGAGCGCTGAGCTCCGAGCGCGCACGACGTCCAGGTCGTCGGCTCCTCCCTCGAGGACCTCCGCGAAGAACCCCGACGGCGCCAGGGGCTGCCCATCCAGGCTCCGCACCCTGCGGGTTACCACGAGCCCGTAGCGTCCGCCGGGCGAGAGGGGAATGCCCGGGAAGAGCACCAGGATGTGCGAAGGAGGCTGCAGGTCGATCTGGTCGGATCGCACCGTGAGCTCGAAGGGAATGCGCTCACCGAAGTGGACGCTTGCGGGACTCAGGTCGAACAGCCCGACGCTGGCGAGGGGATCGAGCGACTCCTCCGGGGTGAGCGGGAGGGTCTGCGGATCCGGGGCCGCCGAGAGCTGCACGCTGATGCTGCCGATCGGGCTCCAGCCGTCAGCGTCCACGAGGGTCTTCCCCATGGCTCGGAACACTCCGTTCACCGCGGGACTGTGGTCCGGGAAGACGGCATCGAGACGAAGTCCCGTGGCCGTGGAGGCATCGGGAGAGAGGAAGAAGTCGTCGGGGAAGGGCAGGGGGACGTTGCGATCGCGGCGGTCGTGCACGGTCTCGAAGGCTGAGCCCGCGGGCTTCGTCTCGAAGACTACCTGCGTGGGGCCAGCCTCGGTGGTCAGCAACACCCTGCAGTCGGCGCCCACTGGAAGCGATCCCTTCGGGTTGAGGACGAGGGTGTCCCATGCCAGGGCGTGGGCCGTCGTTTCCACGAGCGCACCGTTGCAGAAGAGCGGAATCAGGTTCCGGGACGCGGGGCGAACGGCGGCCGTGAAGGAGAGGGTGATCCAAGCGGAGGGCGAGACCCCGCCCGTCCGATCCGGGGGATCGCTCCACGCCAGGGGCGGGAGCGGGGCCGGGCACTGGGCTCCCACCCCGGCCAGCGCAACGAAGAGCAGGGTGAGTACCCCACGCCTCCGGCCGACCGGGCGAGGCGAAGAGGCCCCCCTGCTGCTGCGTTGGCTGGCCATCCGGGCCTCGAGTCGGTGTCGTTCGCTGGAACTGTAACGAGATCCCAGCTGAGCGTCCTATCCGAGCTCGCGCTTGAGGATCTTCCCCGTGGGACCCTTGGGAAGCGTCTCGCGGAACTCGACGATGCGGGGATACTTGTAGGCGGCGAGGTTCTGCTTGCAGTAGTCGATCACGTCCTCGTCGGTGAGTGTCTTCCCCGGTGCCGTCACCACCACCGCCTTCACCTCCTCGCCGTGGCTCTGGTGGGGGACGCCGAGCACCGCAGCCTCCACCACCTGCGGGTGAGCGTAGAGGACCTCTTCGACCTCCCGGGGGTACACGTTGAACCCGCCCCGGATGATCATGTCCTTCTTGCGGTCCACGATGAAGTAGGCGCCATCCGTGTCGCGCAGGCCGATGTCCCCGGTATGGAACCAGCCCGCCCGCATCGCCTCCTTGGTGGCGTCCGGACGCTTCCAATAGCTCTTCATGATGTTGTGACCGCGGATGGCGATCTCACCGCGCTCGCCGTCCGGCAGTGGGCGGTCGTGGTCGTCGAGAATGCACATCTCGACACCCCAGACCGGATAGCCGATGGAGCCCACCTTGCGCGGACGGCCCAGCATGTTGAAGCTCGCCACCGGCGAGGTCTCCGAGAGCCCGAAGCCCTCGAGGATCTCCACCTGGTACTTCTCCTCGAAGGCCTTCATCACCTCCACCGGCATGGCCGAACCGCCGGCCATGCAGAAACGCAGGCTCGAGGTATCGAAGCGATCGGCTCCCTCGAGGTGGAGGATCGCGAAGTACATGGTGGGGACGCCGGCGAAGAGCGTCACCCGGTCGCGCTCGATGATCTCGAGTGCCTTGTCGGGCGCGAATCGCGGCAGCAGCGTGAAGCTGCCCCCGGCGGCGAGGGTGGCGTTCTGGATGCAGGTCTGTCCGAAGCTGTGGAAGAGGGGAAGCGTCGCCAACGCCACCTGACCCTCCTCCACGGAGATGAGCCTGGGCACGACGAACGCGCAGTTCACGAACAGGTTGGAGTGGGTGAGCTCCGCCCCCTTGGGCTTGCCGGTGGTGCCGGAGGTGTAGAGGATGACGGCGGTGTCGTCCGCGCCGGTGGGGTGGAAGCCGTCGATGGGCGCCTCGGCCACGAACGCCGCGAAGGAATCGCCGCCTTCGGCCTCGCCTCCGGCCCACACCACCGGCACCCCGGCCGCAGCTGCCCCCTGGCGCGCCGGATCCTGAAAGAGGGGATGGGCCATGAGCAGCTTCGCCTCCGAGTCCTCGAGGTGGTACTGGACCTCGGGGGCGGAGAGCAGCACGTTGAGCGGGACCACCGTGCAGCCGGCGTAGAGGATCCCGAAGTACGCGATGGTGAACTCCGGGACGTTGGGAATCATCAGCGCCACCTGGCTCCCCGGGACGAGGCCCCGGTCGCCGAGGGCCGTGGCCACCCCGCGGGCGCCGCGTTCGAGCTCCGCGTAGGAGAGCACGCGTTCCTCGAGCCGGATGGCCGGGTGCTCGGGCCGCGCGGCGGCGCTGGCCCGCAGGATCGCTCCGAGATTGAGGCTCATTTCCGCTCCTGATTCTGGGACCTGCGCGCTAGACGGGGAGGTCCTCGCGGGTGTAGATCGTCTCGAGCTCGAGACCGCGTCGGGCGAAGGCCTCGCGTGCGCCTTCGCCCCGGTCGACGACGCAGAGCACCCGCACGGGCTTGGCCCCTGCCTCCTCCACGGCGGCGAGCGCCTCGAGGGTGGAGCCACCGGTGGTCATGGTGTCCTCCACCAGGCACACGCTCTGACCCTCTGCGAAGGCGCCCTCGATGCGCTTGCCCATGCCGTGCTTCTTCGTCTCCTTGCGTACGAAGAAGCCCACCAGATCGCGCCACTCGTCCTGCGCCCGGGCGGCTGCGAGCACGATGCTCGCCACCACGGGCACCGCCGCCACGACCATGCCCCCCACCGAATCCACCCGCGGACCCCGGCGCAGCCGATCGAAGAGCAGCGCTCCCGCGAGCTCGAGACCCCGAGGGCGCATCATGCTGGTGCGCAGATCCAGGTAGAAGTCGCTCTCCTTGCCGCTCGCGAGCACCACCTTTCGCTTCTCGAAGGAGTGGCGAACGATGAGGTCGAGCAGCTCGGCCCGCTCCGTTTCGAGTTCCAACTCGTCTCCCCCGCCTATTGCTTCCGGACGCCGAGCGCGAACTCGGCGATGAGCTTGCGATGAAGCTCGCTCGTCCCCTCGCCGAACTCGAGCGCCTTGGCCTCGAGTAGCAGCCGCCCCACCTCGTACTCGGCGGAGAGCCCATAGCCGCCGTGGATCTGGATGGCATCGAGAGCATTCTGGGTGGCGGCCTCGCTCGCCATCAGCTTGGCGATGGACGACTCCATGGAGGCCCGGGGAACACCTGCGTCCTTCATGCGACCGAGCCGGTATACGAGAGCCCGGGCGGCCTCGGTGCGGCAGATCATGTCGGCGATCTTCTGCTGGATCATCTGGAACTCGCCGATCTTCTGGCCGAAGGCCTCCCGCTCGAGGGCGTAGGGGATGGCCAGATCGATGCAGCGCTGGGCCTGCCCCACGCAGCGGGCCGCCACCGAGAAGCGCCCCATGTCGAGGGCGGAGCCGAGCACCGGAAAGCCCCGACCGGGCTCGCCGAGGAGTCCCTCGTCGGGCACGAAGACATCCTCGAAGTGCACTTCGGCGAGGTTGTCGCGCTTGAGGGTACGCATGGGAAAGTCTCCGATGCGCACACCCTCGCTGGCCGGGTCCACCAGGAAGGCCGTGACCCCCCGGTGCTTCTGGCTTCGGTCCACGCTCGCCACCACGAAGAACAGACCCGCGTAGGCGGC
>JBDLIK010000092.1:0-9196 GCA_039714895.1 Myxococcota bacterium
TCGCGATGGACGCCGAAGAGTCCGCCCATCTCGGCGTGCTCGCCGGGTTCGAGGTCATGCACCTCGACTCCGAGCAAGCGGAACGTCTCGTGGTGACGGGCTCTCGGGTGGCGCGCCGCCTCCCCGCCCACTGCACCGCACTCGGCAAGACCCTGCTCGGCTGCGGCGACCCGCGACAGCTCGAAGCCTACGACGAGCAGGTGGTCCGGGCGGGGCTCAGCTCTCACACGGGAGCGACGCTGATCGATCGAGAGAAGCTCTTCGCACATCTGCACACGGTGGGGGCCCAGGGCTACGCACTCGATCTCGAGGAGTGCGAGGTGGGCCTGTGCTGCGCGGCGGCTCCGGTCCACGATCAGCGCGGGCGGGTGGTCGCTGCCCTCTCGGTGTCCGCTCCGGCCTTTCGCGTCGACGCCGACCGGCTCGAGCAGGAGATCGTTCCGATGGTGATCCGCGCCGCCGAAGGACTCTCCCGCTCGCTTGGGTACCCCGGGAGCTCGCTGGCCTGATTGCTGCTGGCTTCGCCAGCAGCAATCCGCACCGGCCTCGCCTCGGCGTCTGCTCCGACCTGCTCCGCTTCGCTCGGCCGTAGCGGAGCGCGGAGGATTGCCCGCACCCGGAGCGTCCTCTAGGCTCGCCTTCGACTCCAAGTACTCGATTTCACAGCAGAAGAATGACCTGGAGTCACGAAGAGGAGCCCGCCATGGAGTTCGGCCTCACCGACGAGCAGCTCATCCTCCAGGACACAGCCCGTCGCTTCGCTCGGAGCGAGATCGCACCCGTGGCTGCGCAGTACGATCAATCGGGGGAGTTTCCACGCGAACTGATTCGGAAGGCCTGGGAGCTGGGCTTGTCGAGCACCTGCATTCCACAAGAGAACGACGGCGTGGGCCTGTCGGTGTTCGAGAGCTGCCTGGCCACCGAAGAGCTCGCCTGGGGCTGCTCGGGGATCGCCACCTCGATCATGTGCAACGACCTGGGCCTCACCCCCATCCTGCTGGCCGGGACCGAAGACCAGAAGCGGGAGTGGCTCGGTGCCTGCGCGGCCGACTTCAAGATGGTCTCGTTCTGCCTCTCGGAGCCCGAGGCCGGCTCCGACGTTGCGGGCTTGCAGCTGCTCGCCGAGAAGGACGGCGACCACTACGTGCTCAACGGCACCAAGTGCTGGATCACGAACGGCGGCGTGGCAGATCTCCTGACGGTCTTTGCGACCCTGGACCGCTCCTCCCGCCACAAGGGGATCACCGCCTTCATCGTGCCCAGCGACCTTCCGGGCATCACGCCGGGCAAGAAGGAGGACAAGATGGGTCAGCGGGCCAGCGACACCCGCGTGATTCATTTCGATGGTGTCCGGGTCCCCGCCAGCCAGCGTCTCGGTGCCGAGGGACAGGGCTTCAAGGTTTCCATGCGGACCCTCGACCGCGCCCGTCCTCCGATCGGGGCCCTCGCCACCGGCATCGCCCAGCGCGCCCTCCACGAGAGCATCGGCTATGCGAAGGAGCGCAAGGCCTTCGGTTTTCCCATCGCCGGCTTTCAGGCCGTGCAGTTCATGCTCGCGGACATGGCCAAGGACGTGGAGGCCTCGCGTCTGCTCACCTGGCAGAGCGCCTGGATGGTCGACCAGGGCCTGCGGGCCTCGAAGCATTCGTCGTTCGCGAAGTGCTTCGCGACCGACACCGCCATGCGGGTCACCACCGATGCCGTGCAGATCTTCGGCGGCAATGGGTATACGAAGGAGTATCCGGTGGAGAAGCTCATGCGGGACGCCAAGCTGATGCAGATCTACGAAGGCACCAACCAGATCCAGCGTCTGGTGATCGCGCGGGAGCTGCTGAAGGAGTAGGCCGTCGGCTTTGGTCCGCCGAGTAGTGGGGAACCAGCCCCGCAGACGCTTCCCCCAGCTCCTCGCCGGATCGCCGCTTTCAGCGCAACCCGGCGATTCTCCGAGCGTTCTCGACGCAGCACGAGCGTAGGCGATCTGATAGACTCGCTCGGCGTCGTCCGGCCCTGCCCCTTCAGCGGGCGGCGCGCGGAAGGACAGCCCCGTTGCCCGACCCCAAGTCCCTGATCACTCGGGAGGAAGCGCTCGCCTATCACGCGGGGAGCCGCCCCGGAAAGATCCGGGTCGTTCCCACCAAGCCCACGGTCACCCAGGCGGATCTCTCGATGGCCTACACCCCGGGGGTGGCCGAGCCCTGCCGCGAGATCGCCCGCTCCGCCGATGAGGTCTTCCGCTACACCGCCAAGGGAAACCTGGTGGCCGTCGTCACCAACGGGACGGCGGTGCTGGGCCTCGGGGGCATCGGCCCCCTGGCCGCCAAGCCCGTCATGGAAGGCAAGGCTGTCCTCTTCAAGCGCTTCGCGGATATCGACGTCTTCGACATCGAGATCGACAGCGAGGACCCCGACGAGGTGGTTCGCACCGTGCAGCTGATCGCTCCCTCCTTCGGGGGGATCAACCTCGAGGACATCCGGGCGCCCGAGTGCTTCGAGATCGAGACCCGGCTGGTGGAGGCCCTCGACATCCCGGTCTTCCACGACGACCAGCACGGGACGGCGATCATCTCCGGTGCCGCACTGCTCAACGCCCTCGAGATCACCGGACGCGACATCGAACAGGCGCGGGTGGTCTTCTCCGGCGCCGGCGCGTCGGCCATCGCCTGCGCGCGGCTCTACCGCGATCTGGGCGTACGGCCGGAGAACATGATCCTCGCCGACAGCCGAGGCGTGATCCATGAGGGCCGCATCGAGGGGATGAACCCTCACAAGGCCGAGTTCGCCTCTGCCAGCGAGGCCCGCACCCTGGCCGAGGCCCTGGACGGGGCCGATGTCTACGTGGGACTCTCCCAGGGGGGCGTGGGGAGCCCCGAGATGGTGAAGTCCATGGCCGGCCATCCGATCATCTTCGCCATGGCCAACCCGGACCCCGAGGTGACGCCGGATCAGGTCCGGGAGGTGCGCGACGATGCCATCATGGCCACCGGTCGCTCGGACTACCCGAACCAGGTGAACAACGTGCTCGGCTTCCCCTTCATCTTCCGCGGGGCCCTCGATGTGAGAGCGAGCAAGATCAACGAGGAGATGAAGCGGGCGGCCGTCCATGCCCTGGCAGAGCTGGCGCAGCGTGGCGAGGCGATCCCCGAGGTCGTGCGCCGCGCCTACCCGCGCGAGCGCTTCGACTTCGGTTCCAATTACATCATCCCGAAGCCCTTCGACCCGCGGGTCCTCCTCTACGTGGCGCCGGCCGTCGCCCAGGCGGCCATGGACACCGGTGTGGCGCGGCGCAGACTGGACATCGTCGACTACCGTCGCCGCCTCGAAGAGACCGTGGGCGAGCTGGCCCACCTCTAGTCCGGGCCAGGGCCCGCGCGAGGCGATCGTGTCCATCGAAGAGAAGATCAAGAAGCTCGACGAGCTGAACGCCCGGGCCCTGGAGGGAGGAGGCGAGGAGCGCATCAAGCGCCAGCACGCCTTCGGGAAGCTCTCCGCCCGGGAGCGCATCGATCTGCTCCTCGACCCGGGCTCCTTCGTGGAGGTGGACAAGTTCGTGGTCCACCGCTGCACCGATTTCGAGATGCAGCAGCAACGGGTGCTCGGAGACGGTGTCGTCACCGGCTACGGAAAGATCGACGGAAGACAGATCTTCATCTTCGCCCAGGATTTCACGGTCTTCGGCGGCAGTCTCTCGGGGGCCTTCGCGGAGAAGATCTGCAAGATCATGGACCTGGCCGCCAAGGTTGGCGCGCCGGTCATCGGCCTGAACGACGGGGCGGGTGCGCGCATCCAGGAGGGCGTGGTATCGCTCGGCGGCTATGGAGACGTCTTCCTGCGCAACGTGAAGAGCTCCGGCGTGATCCCGCAGATCTCGGTGATCCTCGGGCCCTGCGCCGGGGGGGCCGTCTACTCCCCCGCGATGACCGACTTCATCATCATGGTCAAGCAGACCAGCAATATGTTCATCACCGGACCGGACGTGATCAAGACGGTCACCCACGAGGAGGTCTCTGCGGAGGATCTCGGTGGGGCCAACGCGCACGCCACCCGGAGCGGCGTGGCCCACTTCGCCGCGTCCTCGGAGGAGGACGCCTTCCAGTACATCCGGAATCTCCTCTCCTTCGTTCCGCAGAACAACCTCGAAGACCCGCCTCAACTGCCCACCGAGGACGATCCCCATCGGATGGATCCGCGGCTTCGCACCCTGGTGCCCGACGATGCCTCGAAGCCCTACGACATGAAGGAGCTGATCGGGATCGTGGTCGACGACGGACGGTTCGTGGAGGTACACGCGAGCTGGGCCCGGAACATCGTCTGTGGCTTTGCGCGCTTCGGGAGCCGCTCGGTGGGCATCGTCGCCAACCAGCCGGCCTTCCTGGCGGGCTGCCTCGACATCGACGCCTCGAAGAAGGCGGCGCGCTTCGTGCGCTTCTGCGATGCCTTCAACATCCCGCTGGTCACCTTCGTGGACGTGCCCGGCTTCCTGCCGGGCACCAACCAGGAGTGGGACGGAATCATCACCCACGGCTCCAAGCTCCTCTACGCCTTCTCCGAGGCCACCGTCCCCCGGGTCACCGTGATCACCCGCAAGGCCTACGGTGGGGCCTACGTGGTCATGAACAGCAAACACATCGCCGCGGACGTGAACCTGGCGTACCCCACGGCGGAGATCGCCGTGATGGGCCCCGACGGGGCGGTCAACATCGTCTTTCGCAAGGAGCTCCAGGCCCACGAGAACCCCGAGGCCCGGCGCAAGGACCTCGAGGCGGATTACCGGGAGACCTTCGCCAGCCCCTACAAGGCGGCCGAGCTCGGCTACATCGATGAGATCATCAAGCCCGAGCAGACGCGACCCCGTATCATCACCGCACTGGAGATGCTCTCCACCAAGCGCGAATCCATGCCGCCGAAGAAGCACGGCAACATCCCGCTGTGAGGCGCGAACCGTCGAGCCCGAGGCGGGGCGCTCCATGTTCAAGAAGGTCCTGATCGCGAACCGCGGCGAGATTGCCGTGCGCACGATCCGCGCCTGTCACGAGCTCGGGGTGGAGGCGGTCGCCATCTACTCGGATGTGGATCGAGACTCGCTCCACGTGCGCTTTGCGGACGAGGCCTACCCGGTGGGACCGCCGCCTGCTCGGGAGTCCTATCTGGTGATGGATCGGGTGGTGGAGATTGCCCGGGCCTGTGGCGCCGAGGCCATCCATCCCGGCTATGGCTTCCTGGCCGAAAACGGCGCATTCGCGGACCGTTGCCAGCAGGCAGACATCGTCTTCATCGGACCGACCGGCGACGTGATGCGGGCCATGGGTGACAAGGTGACGGCGCGTCAGACCATGGAGCGGGCAGGGGTGCCCATCGTGCCCGGCACCACCGAGCGCCTCTCCGACGAGGAGGCTGCGGACTGGATCCGCCGCATCGGCCCGCCCGTCATGGTCAAGGCGAGCGCCGGGGGGGGCGGCAAGGGCATGCGCCTCGTGCGCGAGGAGTCCGAGATCTCCCAGGCCCTGCAACGCGCCCGAGGCGAGGCAAGGGCTTCCTTTGGAGACGACGGACTCTACGTGGAGAAGTTCGTCGAGGAGCCCCGCCACGTGGAAATCCAGGTGCTCGCCGACGGACACGGAAACGTCGTCCACCTCTTCGAGCGGGAGTGCTCCATCCAGCGGCGCCACCAGAAGGTGATCGAGGAGGCGCCCGCCAACCGCATGACCCCCGAGCTGCGCGCGCAGATGGGAGAGGCGGCGGTTGCCGCCGCCCGCGCCGTCGACTACCGCGGCGCGGGAACCGTCGAATTCCTGGTGAATCCCAAGGGCGAGTTCTACTTCCTGGAGATGAATACCCGCGTCCAGGTGGAGCACGCCATCACCGAGGAGATCACCGGCATCGACATCGTGAAGGCCATGATTCGCGTGGCTGCCGGGGAGCCACTGGGCTTCCAGCAGGATTCGCTCTCCATCCGGGGTCACTCCATCGAAGCGCGCATCTACGCGGAGGATCCGGACAACGGATTCGTACCTTCCCCCGGAGACATCCTCGTCTACCGGCCCCCCGGAGGCGTGGGCATCCGTGTCGACACCGGGGTCTACCAGGGAGCGCGGGTCACGGTGCACTACGATCCCATGGTCGCCAAGCTGGTCGCCACCGGGCGTGATCGGGCCGAAGCCATCGACCGCCTGCGACGCGCCCTAGGGGAGTTCGTCGTCAAGGGGATCAAGACCTCCATCCCCTTCCACCAGCAGGTGGTACGCCATCCCCGCTTCCTGGAGGGTCACTACGACACCGGCTTCATCGATGCCCACCTCGGCGAGATGCAGGCCGACGACGGCGGACCGGCGCGCCGTGTGGCGCTGATGCTGGCCGCCATCGCGGCCTACCGCCGCGACAAGGCGCGCAGCGAGAAGGTGGGGTCGGGAGCAGACTCCAGCAGCGAGAATCCCTGGAAGGCCTTCGGCCGGCGCAGCGCCATGCGGGGGCGGTGGCATTGATCTACGAGGTCAGCGAAGGCGGCGAGACTCTGCGCATCGAGCTCCACGAGGTGGGGGAAGGGGTCTACGACCTCACCGTGGGCGGCGAGACGGTGCGCGTGGACGCGGCGAAGAGCGGTCGCACCATCTACTCGGTGATCGAGGACGGACGCCAGTTCGAGGCCATGGTCGAGGAGCGCGGTGCCCACGGCTTCGACATCCTGGTCTCCGGTCGGATCCACCACCTCGAGGCCGTGGACGAGCGCAGTCGCCTGCTGGCCGAACAGGCGCGCACCGTGGCCACGGGTCCCCAGACAGTCGAAGCGGAGATGCCCGGGAAGATCGTGAAGGTGCATCTGTCGGTGGGAGCTCCGGTTCGCGTAGGACAGGGGGTGGTCGTGGTGGAGGCCATGAAGATGGAGAACGAGATCCGCTCGCCCATCGATGGCGTGGTGAAGGAGATTTCGGTCTCCGAGGAGCAGACCGTGGAGACGGGCCAGGTCCTGTTCGTGGTGGAACCTCCCGAGGCGGCCTGAGAATCCCGGGGATGCCCCTTCCGATCCTCTTCGACACCGACATCGGCAGCGACGTGGACGACGCGCTGGCCCTCGGCGTGGTGCTGGGCGCGCCCGAGGCGCTCGAGCTGGTGGCCGTCACCACCGTCGGGCGGGAACCGGAGCAGCGCGCTCGCATCGCCGCGCGGCTGCTCGGACTGGCGGGGCGGGCCGAGGTCGAGGTGTGCGCCGGCGAACGCACGCCGCTGCTCCGGCCAGAGCGGGCCTTCGGGTGGTGGGGCAACGAGGAGGCCGGCATTCACGAAGGGCCCGAGGCGAAGCTCTCCGACGAGCCTGCCGCCGAGCGCATCGTGCGCGCCGCGCGAGAGACGGCCGACCTCGAGATCGTCGCAGTGGGTCCGATGACGAACGTGGCCCGGGCCCTGGCGCTCTGTCCTTCGCTGCCGCGCCGGGTGGCGGGCATCACGATCATGGGAGGGCACATCCGGCAGGTGGCCGTCGGCGAGCGGATCTGCGAGCCGGGCGTCGACTACAATCTCTGTAGCGACCCCGAGGCGAGCATGGCGGTGCTCGGCGCGGGGTTCCGCACGCGGCTCGTCACCGCGGACGTCACCCTGCAGACCTGGCTGCGCGAGGGGGATCTCGAGCGCATGTCGGGCGCGGGTCCCGTGGCGCGTGCCATCGCCGACCAGGTCCGCCTGTGGGCTCCGGTGCAGCGGACGATCTTCGTGGAGCGGCTCGGAGGAACCCTGGCGCCGGACAACGTGGCCTTCCTCCATGACCCCCTCACGGTGCTGGCTCTGTTCGACGAGAACCCCCTCCACTTCGAGGAGCTGCAGGTGCTGCCCACCATCTCGCGCGGCGTGCTGCGCACCCTCGAGGTGGACGCGGCGCTGGGCATCGGATCGCCGATGAAGACGGCCACCGCAGTGGACGCCGACCTGGCCCGCGACCGCATCGTGGAACGCCTGCTCCGCCTCTAGGGGCTGCGGGCTCAGCCCGCAGGCGGACCCACAGCTTGCTCGGCGGTCTCCGAGGCGCGTCGACGGTCGCCGAACACCCAGGCGACGCCCACGCCGAGCAGGTAGAGAGCCACCATGGGCACGCCCAGGAAGATCTGGCTCACCCAGTCGGGAGGCGTGAGGGTCGCCGCCAGGATGAAGATCCCGAGCACCGCGTAGGGCGTGCCCCGCAGCAGCTGTCCCGCAGTGACGATGCCCGCACTGGCAAGGAAGAAGACCACCACCGGCAGCTCGAAGGAGATCCCGAAGGCCAGGAACAGCCGCGTCGTGAAGCCGAAGACCTCTCTCATGGTCCACGCGGAGCGCACGAACTCGCTCTCGAAGCCGGTGAAGAACGCGAACATCACCGGGAAGACGACGATGTAGCCGAAGCTGGCGCCGCCTACGAAGAGCAGGGTGGAGGCCAGCACGAAGGGCAGGGCGAGGCGCTTCTCCCGATCGTAGAGTCCGGGTGCGACGAAGCCCCAGACCTGCCAGAAGAAGATGGGGATGGTGACGACGAAGCCCGCCAGCAGCGAACACTTGAGATAGGTGAAGAAGATCTCTGTGGGAGCAATCGCCTGGAGCTGACCCCCGCCGGGGCCGAGCGCGTCGAGGGCCGGCCGGAGCAGAGCCCCGAAGATGGCGTCCCGGAAGCGCCAGCAGGCAGCCGCGCCGACCGCCCAGACACCCAGGATCACCACGATGCGTCGGCGCAGCTCTGCGAGGTGTTCGGTGAGCGGGAGCCGGAGGTCATCCACGGCCGGGCTCGGACTCCGTGCTGGGGTCCGGATCACCCGGGGGCCCCGTTCGGGTCTCGCCGGGGTCGGGCGCCGAGGGGCCCCTGGGAGCCTCGGGGGCGGCCGGGCCCGTGCTCTCGCGGGGCTCCTCGGCCGCGTCCACCAGAGACTGGCGCAGATCGGTCGAGGCTCGCCGGAACTCCCCGAGCCCTTTGCCCAGCGAGCGCGCGAGCTCAGGCAGCCGCTTCGGACCGAATACGACCAGAGCGATCAGCAGGATGACCGCGAGCTCCTGCATGCCGATGCCGAACATCGTCTCGAGGGTAGCTCACAGACTGCGGCTGCAGCCCGCACTCGAGAGATCGGTTCTAGTGCGAGCGGGTAGCGAGCAGCTGGAGGCCCATCCAGCAGCCGTCCGTGCCCTCGGCATCGCACCACGCCACGCGTCCGACGGACTCGAGGGCCGGCTGGCCGTCGGCGCG
>JBDLIK010000093.1:0-9149 GCA_039714895.1 Myxococcota bacterium
CGGCGCCGTCGTCCCCCTCTGCGTCGCGCGCTTCGCCGACCCGGGAGTCCGCTCCGCCCTCGCGGGGCGGCTCTTCTTCTGGCAGGGGGTGGGATCCCTGCTTGGATCGCTGCTGATGGGCCAGGCGCTTCCCTGGGCCTGGCCCGAACACTTCTTCGTGATGGCGCCGCTTGCCCTCTCCATCCCGACGCTCCTCCTGCTCGGGATCACCGGCGAGATCCGGCGGGGGCTCGCGGCGGCGCTGCTCGCCGGCGTCGCCGCAGCATCGCTTCTCGGCTGGAGCGGGCCCGGCACCCCCCTCGCCCCGGAACCGCCGCTCGCGCGGCAGTCTTCCGCAGAAGCCCTGCGCTTCCTGGCCCATCGCACGGACAGCGTGGGCACTGCGTCGGTGGCCTACGACCGCCGAAAACACAGCATGGCACTCTACACGAACGAGTTCCGCGCGGCGGAGACAGGACCCTTCGCAGACTACATGCAGGTGCTCGGGCTGCTGCCCTTCTTGTTGCGGGACGGCATCGAACGGGTGGCCGTGATCGCCTTCGGCACCGGCACCACCGCCGCAGCCGTCAGCCTCTGGCCCGACCCGAGTGAGATCCATCTGGTGGAGATCTCCCGGGCGGTGTTCGAGCTCGCGCCTCACTTCGCCGGGGAAGGGCCACTCGCCGACCCTCCCACGCCGGCCTTCCTCCGGGACCCCCGGGTGAGCGTCCACCTGACGGACGGGCGACGCTTCCTCGCCCGGCAGCCTTCCGGCTCCTTCGACCTCGTCACCATGGAGCCTCTGCTTCCCTACTCTCCGGGCACGGCGGCGCTGTACACCGAGGAGTTCTACGAGGAGGTCGCCCGGGTCCTCACGAGGCGGGGCCTGGTGGTGCAGTGGGTCCCCACCCACGCCGTGCCGGCCTCCTACTACGACAGCATCCTTGCCACCTTTGCGCGGGCCTTCGCCCACCACTCGGTCTGGTTCCTCGATGGCGCCACCATCCTGATCGGATCCCTCGAACCGCAGCTTTCGGATCCCGAGCGCGTCGCGGCACGCCTCCCCGATCCCTCCCAGCCGGCGACTGCCATCCTGCACGATGCGCGCCTCACCGGGATCGAGGACGTGATCGCCGCCTACGTGGGCGACGACCTGCTCTCCGTGGTGGGCGACGCGGAAAGCGTCAGTGACGAGCGACCCTTCATCGAGCAGGTGGGGGTCTGGAAGTACGACGGCACGCATCGCAGCTTCTACCGTGCGAACTTCTCACAGCTCCTGCGGATGGCCGCCCAAGCAGGATCGGGTCCTCTGGATCGGGCCACCTGGACGGAGATGCGGGTGCACCGTCTCAAGGGCTACCGACATCTGCGGGACGCCACGCGGGGCAGCAAGCGCCTCGAGAGTGCTCGCCGGGCGGTGCATGAGCTCGCCGAGGCACGAGCCATCCTCCCGCGCAGCGTCCTGCTCTTCCACGAGGAGACCCTTGCGCTTCGCTTCCGGACCGAGCTCGAGTTCTCCGAACGCAGCAACCGTCGCGTGGTCGCGCTCGTGGAGGAGCAGCTCGCTCGGGACGCCAGCTCCGCAATGCTCGAGGCGGCCCGCGGCCTCGTCGGTGGCCCCGACGGGTCCGGAAGTCTGCCGCCCGGAGTGGCCGCGGCACGGGCCACGGCCATCGCCCCGTTCTTCTTCGACGACGTCCCACCGACGCTTCGGCGGCTCCCGGCGCCACGCCTCAGGCAGAGCCCCCTGGAGGAGATTGGAATCCTGCCCTCGGGTCCGGAGCTGGCGCAGCTCGCGAGCGGCGACGAGCTGCTGGCCGTGGCGCTCCGCTCGGCCTATCGCGTGCGGGTGGCCCGGGCGCTCATCGGGGTGATGGCCGAGCGCCCGCTGACAGCGCCTGAGAGCGCAGCGCTCGCTCCACTGCTCGATCCGGCGCTCCTCGAATGGAGCGTCGAGGCGGTGGGCGGCCGTGGGGGCTCCGTCGACGATGAGGTCCGACCGCTGTGGCGAGAGGACCTTCCATTGCCCGCTGGGCTGGCCGTGCCGGAGCTGGTTCCGTCGCCGCAAGCGCTCCCGGAGGTCAGTGGAGCAACCCCAGAGCCTGGAGCCTCCTCGACAGACAGTCCGCCCAGAAAGCATTGACCTCGGGGCCCGGGTGGCCATCGCCGGGGATCGAGAGCTCCGGCGTGAGGACGTGGGAGCAGTCCACGAAGGGAATCTGACCCTCCCGCAGCGCCCTCTCGTACAGATCGCCCCGGAAGGTTTCGATCTCGGGGTTCGTGCCCTGCCGGTAGGCGACTCGCTGGCCCGGGGCGGTCCACAGGAAAGCGACCACGAAGCGGCTCCCCTGCTCGAGACATCGCGCGTTCATCTCGAGCAGGGCCCGCAGGGTCACCTCTCTCGCCCGAGCCCCGCGGTCGCCCGCGCGCGCCTCGACGAAGACGGATTCCGCGAACGCCACCAGAGAAAGCTGTTCGCGCAGCGGCCAGGTAGGGTAGCGGGCCGGCGGATGGCGGACGAGCCGGCCCTCCGGATCGAGGCTCGCGAAGGGCACCGAGGCGAGGCCGCTGCGCGATCCCAGGGCCAGGGAGTGGAGCCAGCCGGGCTCCGCGACATTGCGCATCTCGTGCAGGGGAACGAAGCCGTAGACCACCGCCTCCGGCGGATCTGGAGTCGCGAGGATCTCCTCCAGCAAGAGCAGGGATTGGTAGGTCCCGTATCCGCCGGTTCCGTAGTTCAGGACGTGGGCGCCGGGATGCAGCTTCTGCAGCTGCCAGGCAAGTGTCTGCTCGTCCGAGAGCCCCCAGCCCTGGACGAACGAGCCGCCGAGCAGGAGGAGATTCTCGGATGCCTCTCCCCGAAAGCCAGTGGTCCGCGAGCCGTCCTCCAGGAGGGTCGTGCGGATGGGGGGAGCTCCCCGGGAGTAGCCCCGATAGCGGTGGCGCCCGGGCTTGAGCCGCCAGCCCAGGGCGGGGTCCGCCGAGAACAGGATCGGCTCGTGCGCCGGTGGACCGACGGCACGCCAGGGCTCCCGGCCGGCGGCCCGCAGGAGGATCTCACCCAGCAGCAGCGAGACCAGCAGCGCGACCCCCAGCATGGCCAGCCAGAGGGAACGCCGCGGCCCGGGTGCCGGCTTCTCTCCGGTGCTCACCCGGCCTTCCGCAAGAGCGCGATCCCGAAGCCGCGACCGGCGAAGGGCTCCGAGCCGAACCGCTGGACCGGGTCGTAGTGATCGTGCACCCAGTCCATGATCTGCTGCCCGTTGCGAGGGTCCCGACCGAAGGGGCCCACCCCGAACTCCTCATGGGGCCGGTCGACCAGCACGACCCAATCCGGCGCGCTCGCGCGAAGGTCGTCCAGCATGACCTCTTCCCCGAAGGCACTGAACTCGGCCGGAAGATACAGATAGTAGCGCGAGGGGTTCGCTCGCCGCAGCCAGAAATTGATGGCGGCGCCCTCCGGCAGCGACACGAGAGTCGCCTCGGGGGGCAGCTGCGCCTCGAGTTCGTCGAGGACGGCCTGAAGGGGGTGCCCGCGCACGGGATCGGTCAGCAAGGCGTCGTTCCTCCCACCGACGGCCACGGTCTTGCGCTGGTACTGGGCGTCCGTGCGAGCGAGGAAAAAGGTGATGGCGGCGAGCACCCCCGCCAGCGCGACCGCCCGCGCCACCTGTCCTCCACCAGAGCGTCGGCGCAGATGCACCGGAAGGACTCCCACCAACAGCGCCACCAGCAGGAGCGTCGCCGGCATGGCGAGCACGAACCCGTAGTGCTCGAAGCGGGCGCGCAGCAGCATCTTCCCGAGCAGCAGGAGCGAGAAGAGCGACCACAGCGCCAGAGGGGCATGCTGCGAGAAGCGCTTCGAGCTGCCCCGCTCGCCGAGGCAGCTCCAGGTGAACCCGACCGCCGCGAGAGCGGCGACCAGCGGGAGCGCGCGGGCCGCGCCGAACCATGGAATCCCGGCCCCGGCCCCCAGCAGCCCCAGGTAGACGCAGGCCGCCACCGCCAGCTTCCAGGCCCCCGCGTGCGCAGACCGCGCCAGCCCCCGATCGAGCGCCACCGAGAGGGCCGCAAAGAGGGCGAGAGCCAGGAAAGCCGCCACCGCCAGGAGGCCGTTTCCGAGCGGGTCGTCGAAGCCAGCACCTCCCAGGTAGAAGCCGTCGGCCGGGAGCGTTCCCAGGTAGCGCCAGTTCCCCAGCAGCCCGTCGAGGGCGACGCCGGGCGACAGCTGCGTGCACAGCAGGCCGAAGGCGGCCCAGGGAGGGACCAGCGCCGCGGCCACGAAGACCCCGGCCAGTCTGGGTGAGCCCCGATCGGCCCGGGGGCCCGACGCCAGGAGCAGGAGTCCCGCCAGCAGGGCCGTCCCAGACGCAGGAACCTGGATCTCGAGCTTCGTCAGCATCACGAGGCCGAAGCACAGGCCCGCGACGATCGCCCAGCCCAGGGACTTCCGGCGCAACAGCTCGCAGAGCGCGAGGATCATCGCCACGCAGAGCAGCAGCCCGTGGGTCTGGGAGTGTTGGTAGGGAGTCACATAGTTGTAGTTCCCGATCCCCACGTAGTGAGCGAAGCCGAACATCGTGAGCAGCACCAGACAGACCACGGCGGCTGTCAGCCGATCACAGCAGGTACGGAAGATCCGATGGACGAGCACACCGAGCCCGGCCAGGATCGTGAGGTTCGCCCAGACCAGCGTCTCGACCGAGGGCGTGGAGATCCGGAACAGAAGCGCGTTCAGGTGCGGAGAGAGGGGACCGTGTCGGTAGGCGATGTCTGAGTAGAGCGCGTCTCCGAGCGAAAGGCGCCAGGGCAGATACAGCTCGGCCCCGAAGTCGATGACGACGTCGGCCCACTTCCCCCAGCTCCAGCCCACCAGCGCCACGAAGACGACCGCGAGCGCAGCGGGGCCGATCCACCCCTCGAGCCCTCGCCCCCCGGCCGGCATCGGCTCGGTGCTCAGGAATCCCGTGCCACGCCCTCGGTCTCGCGGAGCTCGCGCGCACGGTCGAGGTGCAGGCGGCACTCGGCGCTCCGGCCAAGGAGAGCGCGACCGAGGTCCTGTTCTCCGGGAGAATGCGCAGCGGTTGTCATGCCGGGTTTCGAGTATACGGGAGGTGCGTGGGGGGAAGGACGATCAGCCCCGCGGGGATCGGGGCTCGCTACTCGGTGGGCGGAGCTCGGTTCCGCCCGGCCCACCACCCTCGCCAGGCGGCCACATCGTGACCGAAGCGCTCTCCCGTGAGGGCCGCGAGCGCCCCCACCACGTCCCCGGTCAGCCAGTCGGGATCGTTCTCGGAGCCGAGCCGCTCCACGAGGGCTCCAAGGGTCCGAGCATCCCGTTGGCCGACCCAGGCCAGAGCTTCGAGCGCCGCTGGAAGCGGATCGAAGTACTTCTGCCGGTCGTTGGGCGGCTGCGTCCAGGGCTCCGCGAGCCACTCGAGTGGAACCGGTCCGGTGCCGGACACCGTCATCGCCCACAGCAGCGCCCACACTCCCAGGTCCTGCCAGCGCGCCGCAGGTCCGCGGCCCTCGAGAAGGTCGGCCACGCCGTCGGGGAAGCTTGTGTCGAGGCGGCCGCTGAAGAAGCCCTGAGGAGGACCCGCCAGGGCCAGGGGCAGCAGGAGCTCGACGAGGGGACGCGCACCTTCTTCGTAGCTGCGAGGATCGGCGAGGGCGGCGTCCAGGGCGCGGCCTGCCTCTGGCCAATCCACCACGGCTCGGGAACGCTGGGCGAGCAGCTTCGGGGGGCGCAGGGTCGGCTCCGGAGGGGCTGGCGGCGCGGGGCCCCAGAGCGCACCGCTGCCGCCGGCAGCCCTCCCGGCGACGTAGGGGTGGCCGCCATAGAGATGGATCTCCTGGGGAAGGCCGCCGCTGACCTTCGCCTCGAGCTTCCAGCCGCCGTCCGGCTCCTGCTTCCAGACCGCGCCCCCTTTCCGCTGCGCGGCAAGCGCCCACAGGTTCCCGGAGGCATCGACGGCAAGGTCGCGCACCCCGGGCGGGCCGTCCCCGAGCCGCTCGCTGACCCGGCCGTCGGTGCGCCAGAGGCCTCGGCCGTCCGCTTCGACGACCACCGCGTGGAGCCAGCCCCCCGCCGTCGCGACGCCGCGGAGCTCTCCCTCCGGCCAGCCCGTCGCCACCCTGGGACCTTCCGCGCCGAGGTGCACGAGGTGGTGGGGACCCCGCCGGAGTCCGCGGACCCGAACTCCGTACAGGCTCCCGGAAAGCTCCGCGAGGCGCAGGATGCGATCCACGCGACCCACCGGAGACGGCGGGCCGTAGAGGAGATCCCAGCTCCGCCCGTGGTCGGCGCTGGCGAGGAGCCGGGGGGAGAGCCACGACGCGGCGGCCAGCAGCCGGCCCTGGGAAGCGATCAGGCCATGGAGGTGCTTGAGGCGCGCCTCGCGAATCACGCGGAGCTCCCAGCGCTCGCCGTCGGTCACCACCAGATGGCCGATGCCCAGGTGGAAGCGGGAGTCCTCGTAGGGCCAGAAGAGCAGGGAGTCGAGCTCTACCGGCCGCCCGATGCCCTGGGAGAACAGGTGCCGCTCGTAGCGGAACTCTCCGCTGCGGGGGTCGTAGCTGTAGAGGTCCGCCGAGTTGTGCTCCTCGTGCTTGACGCTGTTGGCGAGCCAGAGCCGGTCCCCATGACTGACGAGGCCCGAGACCCAGGGCCAGGGCCCGGGGGTCCCGAGCAGGGCGAGCTCCCGGGGCTCGGGCGTGCAGCCGAAGAGCGCCGTCCCGAGCAGCCAGGCCCCCAGCAGGACACGCGCGCCACGTTCCCGGCGGCTTCGGCACGGAGGCGAGGTCACGACCGGGGCACGCTACCCGATTCGGCCGGAGCTCCTCTACCCCGCCCGGGGGGCGTCGGCAGGGAGCGACGAATGCAGCGTCCGCTAAGCTCCGCGCCCGCCATGAACGACCCGAAGCCGGCCGAGAGCATTCCCAGCGAGCTCCGCAACCTCGCGATCATCGCGCACGTGGATCACGGGAAGACGACGCTCGTCGACGGGCTGTTCCGCTTCACCGGCGCCCTGCGCGCGAACCAGGCGCTGCCCGATCGGGCCCTCGACAGCGAGGACCTCGAGCGCGAGCGCGGCATCACGATCCTCGCCAAGACCACCTCCATCCACTGGCAGGGGACGCGCATCCAGCTGGTGGACACGCCCGGGCACGCGGACTTCGGGGGCGAGGTGGAGCGTGTGCTCGGGATGGTCGACAGCGTGCTGTTGCTCGTGGACGCCGTCGAGGGCGTGATGCCCCAGACCCGCTTCGTGCTCCAGAAGGCCCTGGCCCGCGGGCTGCGGCCCATCCTGGTGGTGAACAAGATCGACCGGCCGGAGCAGCGCGCAGACGAGGTCGTCGACGAGGTGTTCGACCTGCTGGTGGAGCTCGGGGCAGACGAGGTGCAGCTCGACTTCCCCATCGTCTACAGCTCCGCCAAGACCGGCGTGGCGGGGCTCGATGCAGAGGCTCCGATGAAAGACCTCCAGCCGCTGCTGGATACGATCCTCGAGCACGCCCCCCCGCCCCGGGTGGATCCCGACGGCTCCCTGCAGTTCCAGGCGGTGACGCTCGGCTACGACGACTTCGTGGGTCGGCTGGTCATCGGGCGGATCCAGCGGGGTCGCCTGCAGCGCAACGCGAGCGTGGTGCGGCTGGCCCAGGATGGCGAGGCCGAGCCCTTCCGGGTCACCAAGCTCTTCGGCACCCGGGGCCTCGAGCGCATCGAGCTCGAGGAGGCCCGGGCCGGAGACATCGTGATGCTGGCGGGGGTGGACACCATCGAGATCGGCGACACCGTCTGCGACCGCGAGGGGGCCGAGGCCCTCCCCCGCATCGCCGTGGACCCCCCCACCCTGCGCGTCACCTTCTCGGTCAACACCTCGGCGTTCGCGGGGCAGGAGGGGCGCTTCCTCACCAGCCGTCAGCTCGGAGAGCGGCTGGCGCGGGAGGCCCTCAGCAACGTCTCGATCCAGGTGGGGGATACGCGCCAGGGCGACGCCTTCGACGTAGCCGGCCGGGGAGAGCTCCAGATCTCGATCCTGATCGAGACCCTGCGCCGGGAGGGCTACGAGTTCGCGGTCTCGCGCCCGGAGATCATCACCCGCGAGGTCGAGGGCCGCGCCTGTGAGCCCGTAGAGGACGTATTGGCCGAGGTCCCCGACGAGTACTCGGGGGTCGTGATGGACCGGCTGTCCCGCCGCAAGGGACGCCTGGAGCACGTAGGGGTGCGCGGCACCCGCCGCCTGCTGCGCTTCGTGGTGCCCAGCCGCGGGCTCTTCGGCTACCGAAGCGAGTTCCTCACCGACACCCGAGGCGAAGGCGTCCTGCACCGGACCGTGCGCGGCTACGAGCCCCACGCCGGCGCGCTCCCGGGACGTGGCGTGGGGGCCATCGTGGCGACCGAGGCCGGCCGGACCACGGCCTATGCGCTTTCCAGCATCCAGGAGCGCGCCACGATCTTCGTCGGTCCCGGCAGCTCCGTCTACGAGGGCCAGGTCGTCGGCGAGAACCGCCGCTCGGGCGACCTCAACGTCAACGTCTGCCGCGCCAAGAAGCTCAGCAACATGCGCGCAGCCGGCAAGGACGACGCCACCATGGTCTCTCCGCCGCGGCGACTCACCATCGAGTCCGCGCTCGAGTGGATCGAGGACGACGAGCTCCTCGAGGCGACCCCGCGCGCACTGCGCCTTCGCAAGCGGATCCTGCAGGGGAACCTCCGCAAACGCTGAGTCCTCGGGCGATGCGCAGACGATCGCGCAACGCAGCGGCCGTCCGCGTGAAACCTCGACTCCGCTGCCCCACAGCGCCCGGGTCGGTCGCATTGCATCGAGAACATTCGACACAAACGGGTGCCTTCCGCCACAACTGATGCGTGGGGGCTTCCGTTCGGCAACGACCTTGCGCCCTGCAAGGTTGATCCGGCCAACTTTCCAGAACACTCGCACCGCACCTCCAGCGATGAAGAGAGGCTTCGCTCATGCGCAATCTGACGTTCGTTCTGTCTCTGATCTCCGGTCTTTCGTTCTTCAGTCAACCGGCCTTCGGCGCCATCTTCTCGGTCCACGAGGATGGGAACCTCGACGGCATCAATGGCGTCCTCGTCCGGAACGGCGATGTGGCCTCTGCCACCGTTGACGCCTCGGGCGTCCTCGTAGAAGAGGAGTTCA
>JBDLIK010000094.1:0-9080 GCA_039714895.1 Myxococcota bacterium
ACCACCACCAGATCCACCTCTCCCCGCTGCATCAGATGGCCGGCCATGCTGTCGGTCACCACCGTCACCGGGATCCCGTCTCGAGCGAGCTCCCACGCCGTGAGCCGGGCCCCCTGAAAGAAGGGGCGGGTTTCGTCCGCCAGCACCGAGACATCCCGTCCGGCTGCCATGGCGGCGCGCACCACCCCGAGCGCCGTGCCGTACCCCGCGGTGGCAAGGGCGCCGGCGTTGCAGTGGGTGAGGATGCGCGCGCCTTCGGGCACCAACGGCAGGCCCGCAGCGCCGATGGCGCGGCAGCTGGCCAGATCCTCTTCGACGAGGGCCGAGGCCCGCCGCATCAGCGCCTCGACAACGCTTCTCGGTGTGGCGCGCGCCTCGCGGCTCGCCGTCTCGAGCGCCTCCGCCATGCGACCCAGCGCCCAGAAGAGGTTCACGGCCGTCGGGCGCGTTCGCGCCAGCCGCTCGGAGGCGGCTCGCTGCTCGGCCTCGAGGCTGGCGACGTCCCCGGCGCGGCTGCCGCGGGCAGCCAGGGCGAGGCCCAGCGCCGCCGTGCAGCCGATGGCGGGCGCCCCCCGCACCGCGAGGGACTCGATGGCGCGGGCGACCTCCTCGACGGTGCTGAGGGTGAGGTAGACCTCCTCGGCGGGCAGGCGTCGCTGATCCAGCAGCACGAGCCCCTCCGGCGCCAGCCGCAGGGTGAACCAGTCCCCCGCGTCGGTCGGCGTCAACGCTTGCCGCCTCCGAACAGGCCCTCGAGGGCATCGAGGACCTCGCGCCCGCTCCCCTCCCCCAGGCGTTCGTCGATCTCACTCTCGAGCTTGCCGCGCCGAGGCGAGGCGGCCAGGGCCAGGACCGCCTCCCGGGTCAGCTCGATGCGCGGAGACCCGAGGGTGCCCCCGACGTGGGCGAGGGGGATCACCTTCTCGCGGCCGGGATCCCGGGCCACCCCCCCGCCGCTGAGCGCGGCGTCCACCTCGGGTTGGATGGTGAGCTGCCCTTTGAAGTCCAGGGCCGTATCGGCCAGGCCGAGGCTCCCGTCCAGGTCGACCTGGTAGTGCCGGTAGACCAGCTGCAGGTCGTGGCTGCGTGCCTTCCCGCCGGCGACGTCGAAGCTGCCGGTGATCGATTCGAACTCGTCCTCGTAGAAACGCTGCAGGGTGCGGCCGCCCTGGACGGCGCCCAGCGCCAGCGCCACGTCCCCGAGCGTGCCGAGTCTCTCCACCGTCCCGCGCAGCAGCGAGACGCCGCGCAGGCGACCCCGGCCCACCGCCAGCTGCACGCGCCCCCGGACGGCCGTCAGCAGCCCGGCCTCCGAGGCGAGCGGCCCCGTCAGATCCGCGGAGGCGGTCAGCGGTCCCGAGATGATCTCGTCGTCCGCACCGAAGGCACGCAGCAGCGCCGGGAGGTCCGCTTGGTCCGTGTTGGCGCGCATGCGGACGCGCGGATCCGTCCCGAGACCGGTGAGCCTCAGATCGAGCCGCACGGGCTGACCCCCGACCCGGGCCACGAGCTCCGAGCTGCGGAGCGCCGTGCCCTGCGCCTCCAGCGCTCCGCGCAGCTCCAGCGGCTCGCCCGCGCCCGGCGACAGCAGCAGACCGAGGATCGGAATGCGGCCGGACAGAGCGAGGGGCTCGGTCACCACGGAGACCTCTTCGAGAGCGAGACGTCCCCGCGGCGCGAGGGAAGCCAGGGGCGGAACCAGGGCGGCGATGCCGGCCACCTCGAAGGGAGGCGCATCGAGCTGGAGGCGCGAGCGGGTTCCGCTGCGGAGCCGGCCCTTCGCCTCGAAATCCTCCACCTTGAGGTGGACGTCCTCCACGACGAAGGACCCGGCCTCGGGCACCAGTCGGCCGCTCACGGTGGCAGCGTTTCCGGGAGGCTTGTGGAAGAACTCGCCGTACAGGACCGCGGCGTCGCTCGCATCGATCTCGAAGGGTCCCCCCAGACCGCCCTCGGTCCCCGCCAGCGTGGCCTGGAGGGCCAGGCGACCGTTCAGCTGGAGATCCTCCACGGCCAGCGCGGCCTCCTCCAGGAAGAGCTCCGCGTCGAGGGAAGCGAGCGCGGCAGCGGGACCCTTGACGATCACGCGGCCCGTGACCGTGCCCCCGAGCTCCGGGAACCCCGCGTACGGGCTGGCCGGGGCGAGGGCGATGCCGTCGAGCTTCAGCGTGAGATCGAGCCGCCCCTCGAGGTCCGCGGTTCCCTGCACCTGCAGCTGACCCCCGCTGGTGAGACGGCCCTTGCCCTCGATGTCGATGGGCGACTCGAGGGAGCGGCCCTTGGCGCGCACATCCACGTCCACCAGCTCCCAGGTGACCGCCGGAGAGACGGCGCGGTCCTCGAGGACGATCTGTGCGCTTCGCAGCTCGAGGCCCACCAGCGCCAGCTGGAAGCCGGCCGCGTCGCCGGACTCGGGTGACGCCGGGGGTCCCGGCTCTCCCGAGGGTGCGGGCGCCGGATCGGCGGCCGATGGGGACGACTGGAGCGGGATCTCCAGGCCCTGCTCCGTGCGCACCAGGCGCACCTGCGCGCCTTCCACCACCAGGGAGTCCACCACGACGGTGCGGGCGAACAGCGGCAGGAGCTGGAGCTCGAGGTCCACGCTCTCCGCTCGTGCCACGGGATCCGCCCGGCCGGGCTCCTTGACCTCGGGCCGGGTCACCACCAGCCGGGGAGGAACGAGCCCGAAGGACAGGGCCTCGAAGCCGACTTCCGCCCCGGTGGCGTCGTGTGCGGCGCGCCGGATGCGCTCCTGGACCGCGTCGCTGGCAGCGATGCGGGGAAGCGCCAGGGCGAGCAGCCCCAGCCCGACGATCGACACCAGCAGGACCGCAATCCCCACTCGGAGGGCGATGCGCATGGTCTACTCCTTCAGCCTGCGGACCAGGATCTCCCGCAGCGCGCCGGGATCCGCCTGGCCGCGGGTCTGCTTCATCACCTGACCCATCAAGAAGTTCACGACCTTCTCGTCCCCGGCCCGGTGATTCGACACCGCTTCGGGGTGCGCCGCGAGCACCTCGGCCACCACCGCCTCGAGGCGCCCGGCGTCGCGAACCACCTCGAGGCCCCGCGCGCGGGCGAGCTCCGCCGGGTCTCCCCCCTCCCGCAGCAGCTCGGGGAGCAGCTCCCGGGCCTGGCGAGCGGTGACGCGGGACTCCTCCACCAGCCCCACCAGGGCCGCAAAGGCCTCGGGGGCGAGCCGGATCCGGTCGAGCTCCAGACCTTCGGCCTTCACGGCAGCCAGGAGATCCCGGAGCACCCAGTTGGCGAGGGTCTTGGCGTCGCCGTGGGCTTGGCAGGCAGCCTCGAAGAAGTCCGCGAGCTCTCGGCTCGAAGTGAGCACCCCGGCTTCGCTTTCCGAGAGGGCATGCTCCTCGCGCAGCCGCGCCCTGCGGGCCTCGGGGAGCTCGGGGAGCGAAGCCCGGATGCGCTCGACCTCCTCCCGGGAGAGCTCGAGGGGGATCAGGTCCGGGTCGGGGAAGTAGCGGTAGTCGTCCGCGTTCTCCTTCACGCGCATCACCCGGGTGCTGCGGCGCTCGGGGTCGTAGTGGAGGGTGGCCTGGACGACCTCGCCGCCCGCGTCGAGGACCTTCGCCTGGCGTCGCATCTCCGAGCGGATGGCCTCCTCCACGAAGCGGAAGCTGTTCAGGTTCTTGCACTCGGTGCGAGTGCCGAGGCGGGTCTCGCCCCGGCGACGCAGGGAGAGGTTGACGTCGCAGCGCAGCTGCCCCTTCTCCATGTCGGCGTCGGACACCCCGGCGTAGCGCACGATCTCGCGCAGCGCGCGCAGGTAGGCGCTGGCCTCCTCGGGGCTGCGCAGGTCGGGCTCGGAGACGATCTCGATGAGCGGAACACCGGCGCGGTTCAGGTCCACGTGGGAGCCCTCGCGGCCCGCCACCTTCTCGTCGTGGATGGACTTTCCGGCGTCCTCCTCCATGTGGACGCGGGTGATCCCCACCCGGCGGACGCCCTCGCCCCCCTCTCCGGCCGGCACCTCGAGCCAGCCGCCCGTGGCCAGCGGCGCCTCGAATTGCGAGATCTGATAGCCCTTGGGGAGGTCCGGATAGAAGTAGTTCTTGCGCGCGAAGACGCAGCGTTCGTGCACCTGGCAGTGCAGGGCCAGCGCTGCGCGCACGGCCAGGGGGACCGCTTCGCCGTTCACCACCGGGAGCACGCCGGGCAGCCCGAGGTCGATGGGGTGAACGGCGTGGTTGGGCAGCTCCCCGTAGAGTACCGGAGCCGGGCTGAAGAGCTTCGACTGGGTTCGGAGGTGAACGTGCACCTCGAGGCCGATCACGGCCTCGTAGCGGGCTTGCCGGCCTCCCATCAGGAGTACCGCTGGGGAGAGGCACCGCGTCCGGGGGGACGCTCCCGGTGCCAGCCCGTGCGACGCTGGTAGGCATCGGCCACCCGCAGCAGGGTCGACTCGTCCAGCGCCCGCCCGATGAGCTGCAGCCCCACCGGCAGTCCCCGGACGAAGCCGCAGGGGAGCGAGAGCGCCGGCAGTCCGGCCAGGGGCGCCGACACGGTGTAGACGTCGGAGAGGTACATGCGCAGAGGGTCCTCGGTCTTCTCGCCCAGGCGGAAGGCCACCTCCGGCGCCGTCGGCGTGAGCAGCACCTGGCAGGGTCCGAGGGCCTCCTCGAACTCCCGGCGCAGCAGGGTCCGCACCTGCATGGCCTTGCGGTAGTAGGCGTCGTAGTAGCCCGCCGAGAGCACGAAGGTGCCGAGCAGGATACGGCGCTTCACCTCGGTCCCGAAGCCCTCGGAGCGGGTGTGACGGTACATCTCGCCGAGGCTGGCGCTGTCGCGGGCGCGGTGGCCGAAGCGCACGCCGTCGTAGCGGGCGAGGTTGCTGGACGCCTCGGCGGTGGCGATCAGGTAGTAGGTGGCGACGGCGCTCGACGTTCGGGGCAGGCTCACCTCCCGGGTCTTGGCGCCAGCCCGCTCGAGCTCCCGAGCGGCCTCGCGCACGCGCTCGAGCACCTCGGGATCTGCGCCCTCCTCCCCGAAGTACTCTCGGGGCAGGCCCACCACCAGCCCGGAGACGTCCCCGTCGAGGGCTTCGGAATAGGCGGGAACCGGCGCCGGCAACGAGGTGGAATCCCGCGGGTCGTGGCCCGCCACCGCCTGCAGCAGCAGTGCGCAGTCCTCGGCGCTCTTGGCCAGCGGGCCGATCTGGTCGAGGGACGAGGCGAAGGCCACCAGCCCGTAACGCGAGACCCGCCCGTACGTGGGCTTCAACCCAACGATGCCGGTGAAGGCCGCAGGCTGGCGGATCGAGCCGCCGGTGTCGCTGCCGAGCGCCGCCGGCACGATGCCCGCCGCCACCGCCACCGCGGGGCCTCCGGAAGAGCCCCCGGGAGATCTCTCGGGGTCCCACGGGTTGCGGGTGGGACCGTGAACCGAATGCTCGGTGGAGGAGCCCATGGCGAACTCGTCCAGGTTCGCGCGGCCCACCACCACCGCCCCCGCCGCCCGCAAGCGCTCGGTGACCGTGGCGTCATAGGGGGAAACGAAGTGTTCGAGGATGCGGGACCCGCAGCTGCTCGGCTCCCCCCGCCGCACCAGGTTGTCCTTGACGGCCAGGGGGATGCCGTCGAGCGCTCCACGCGGCTCGCCTCGGGCGCGCCGCGCGTCGGCTTCGTCGGCCTCGCGAAGGGCCTCCTCCGCGCGCAGAGCCACGAACGCCCCGAGCGACTCCCGGGCCTTCGCGCGGGACAGGGACACCTCGGCGAGCTCGCGCGCCGAGACGTCCCCCGCTTCGAGCGCCTCCGCGAGCTCCCGCAGGGTGGGAGAGCCCTCCGGCATCACACCTCGTCCGCGTCGAGGATCTTGGGCACCACGAAGGCGGTGTCGTCCTTCTGCGGAGCGTTCGCCACGGCCTGAGCCGCCGGAAGCGGGGGGTCTGCCCGGTCCTCGCGCAGGGGAGCGGCGATGGGCAGCGGATGGGAGGTGGGCTCGATCCCCGTGGTGTCGAGGGTCTCCAGGCTCTGGGCGTACTCGAGGATCCGATCGAGCTGTCCGGTCATGGCCTCCACCTCGGATTCGTCGAGGGCGAGGCGAGCGAGGTTTGCCAGGTGCATCACCTGCTCTCGTGAGATGCGGGACACGGCCTGAGGGTAGCAGTCCGCCGGCGCGGCAAGGACGGCGCCATGGCCCGGGCCGCTCCCGACTGATAGGCTCGCGCGCGCATGACGGATTCCTTCAGCGACCTCGCGGATCTCCCCGAGGATATCCTGGCCGGAATTCGGGACCTCGGCTGGCAGACCCCGATGCCGGTCCAGGCCCGGGTGATGCCGCTGATGCTCGCGGGCGGCGACCTCATCGTGCAGGCCCACACGGGCAGCGGGAAGACGGGCGCCTTCGGAATCCCCATCGTCGCGGAGATCGACCCGGAGCGGGCCGTGACCCAGGCGCTGGTGCTCGCGCCCACCCGCGAGCTCGCCGGTCAGGTGGCGAAGGAGATCGCCGCCATGGGGAAGCACCGCGGCGTCCGCACCCTGCCCATCTATGGCGGCGTGGGCTACCAGGCCCAGAACGACGGCCTCCGCGAGGGAGCCCATGTCATCGTGGGAACGCCGGGGCGCATCCTCGACCATCTGGGCAACGGCCGCATGGACCTGTCCGACGTGCGCTTCACGGTCTTCGACGAGGCCGATGAGCTCCTCTCCCTCGGATTCTGGCCGGACATGCGCGAGATCCGCTCCTATCTCCCGGAGTCCCGCCAGTCCTGCCTCTTCTCGGCCACCATCCCGGAGAAGGTGCGCTCGCTGGCGCGGGCCTTCCTCCACGAACCGGAGTTCGTGACTCTCTCCGAGGGGCTGCTCGCCCCCCAGCAGATCGAGCACTTCTTCTACGTGACGACCGCCCAGGAGAAGCCCGACCACCTGCTGCGGATCCTGAAATACGAGGACCCCGAGGCGGCCATCGTCTTCTGCAACACCAAGGACGACGTGCGCTACGTGACCGGCTTCCTCCAGCGGGCGGGCCTCGACGCGGACGCCATCTCGGGCGACCTCAACCAGGCGGCCCGGGAGATCGCCATGGGACGGATCAAGGCGGGCGCGCTCCGGGTCCTGGTGGCCACCGACGTGGCGGCTCGCGGCATCGACATCAGCGACCTGCCCTGCGTGATCAACTACGCGACACCCGTCTCCCCGGAGGTCTACGTGCATCGCACCGGGCGGACGGGTCGTGTGGGCAAGGCGGGCATCGCGCTCTCCCTCGTCTCCGGTCTCGACATCGGAAACTTCAACTACATGCAGAAGGTGAACCGTCTCGAGATCGAGGAGCGGCCGCTGCCGAGTGAGACGCAGATGCTGGACCGCATCCAGGATCGCCTCACGGTCAAGGTCGAGCACGAGACCCGGCACATCCCCGAGGCCGAGCGGCGGCTCCAGGTCGACAAGCTGATCCCCGTGGTGGAAGCCCTCGCGGCCAACGAGGAGGGGCGCCGGGACCTGGCGGCCGTCTGTGCCGCCTACCTGCGCGAGCATCGCCCCGAGACTTCGATTCCCGAGGCGGACCCCGCCACCGCCCGCCCCGAAGCCGGCTCGGAGGAGCGGGGCCGTCGGGGGGGTGGCGGCCGTCGCGGAGGCGGCGGCCAACGCGGCAGCCGCAGCCGTCAGCGCAGAAGGGGTCGGTAGCGCACGGTCCCCGACTCGTCCTCGGTCCAGCCGAGCCGGCGCTCCACCGGATCGAGCCACAGCAGGTCGCAGGCCGGGAGGCAGCGCTGCAGGGTCTCCGGGTCGAGGACGCGGAGCTCGGCGAGGGACTTCTCGAGCGGATCGTCCGCGAGGTCCGGCCCCGGCCCGACGAGCAGCCCGTCGGAGGGGTCCAGCAAGCTCCGATGCTCCCCGCCGAGGAGCACTCCGAGCGACTCCTCCGCATCCGTGAAGAGTAGGGCGGCCCGCCCGCCCGCCGGCCGGCGCAGGCACCAGTCGGCCGCCTTCCTGGCGCCGTCCAGATGCTGGAGGCAGTCCTGGACCAGCAGCCGCGACGGAGCCGCGCAGTCGCCGAGCTGCTTCGCCGGCAAAACGGTGACGGCGGCCGCCAGGCCGGCCTCGTTCACGCCGGCCAGGGCCCCCACGCCGAAGGCCTCGGTCAGCTCCAGCGAGCGGTAGCCCGAATCGGGCTCGCTGCGGCGTAGCCGAAGCGGGGAAGCCGGGGAGCGTCCCTGGGCACGCACCAGACGCGGACCGGCCCCGCTGCGCTCGGGGAGCAGCGCAACGGCGCGACCCCCGGCCGGGGAGGCGTCCGGTTCGAGCTCGGCCTCGAGCGCGCGTGCCAGCGCCCGGCGGGACACGCGAGCGCCTCGGGCGAGCCCTGCGCAGCGCTCGGCCAGGTGGGGGAAGTGTCGCCAGAGGTCCCGCTCCACCCGGACTGCGCGTGCTCCCGAGCTTCGCACGGCGAGAGCCGACGCCACCTCTCGTGCACAGGCCACCCCCTGGTCGAAGCCCAGGTCGCGCGGCGCACCGCGACACTCGAGGACGGGGAGCACCCGCTCAGGATCCCGCGCGCTCGCTGGCCGAGAGCACCTCGTTGAGCGATCCCGTGCGATAGCCCTCGAGGTCCAGGGTCACATAGCGGAAGCCCAGGGGCTTGATGGCGTCCACCAGAGCGCGACCCATGGCCGGCTCGAGCGCCCGGGGGAGCTCGCTGGGTTCGATCTCGATGCGGGCCGTCTCCCCGTGGTGGCGGAGGCGGACCTGGCGGAAGCCGAGCCCCCGCAGGCGCTCCTCGCCCTGCTCGACCTGGGCCAGCCGCCCGGGCGTCACCTCCGTGCCGTAGGGCAGGCGCGAGGCCAGACAGGCCGAGGCCGGGAGATCGGCCGTGGGCAGGCCGGCGCGGCGCGAGAGGGCGCGGATCTCCTGCTTCGAGAGGCGGACCTCCAGAAAGGGGGAGAGCACCTGGTGCTCGGCCGCGGCCCGGTGGCCTGGCCGGAAGTCGCCGGTGTCGTCGGTGTTCACCCCGTAGGCGATGGAGTCGAAGCCGAGCTCGCCGATCAGGGACTCGAGGACCTGGAAGAGCTCGGTCTTGCAGAAGTAGCAGCGGTCCGGCCGGTTGGCGCGATAGTC